>CAZVRP010000050.1:0-12179 GCA_964630255.1 uncultured Oscillospiraceae bacterium
GGACGCCTTCGCCGGACACGTCCCGGGTAATGGAGGTGTTCTCGCTCTTGCGGGATATCTTATCCATCTCATCGATGTATATGATGCCCTGCTGAGCCCGCTCCACATCGAAATCCGCCGCCTGGAGCAGCCGGAGCAGGATATTCTCCACATCCTCGCCCACATAACCGGCCTCCGTGAGTGTGGTGGCGTCGGCGATGGCGAAAGGAACGTTCAGCATCTTTGCCATCGTTTGGGCAAAAAGGGTCTTGCCGCTACCCGTAGGGCCCACCAGAAGGATGTTCGATTTCTGCAGATCCACATCAGTCTCACCCTTGCTCAGGATGCGCTTATAGTGGTTGTAGACCGCGACGGACAGCGCTATTTTCGCCCGGTTCTGGCCGATGATATACTCATCCAGCGCCGCTTTGATCTCCTTTGGCGTAGGGATATCGTCCGCATCCAGCAGGCTCTCCCCGGTCGGATCGTCCAGGGTAAAATCGGAGTAGTCTTCCTCAAAATCCTCCCCCAGGATGCCCTGACACAGATGGACGCACTCATCGCATATATAAGCGTCGTTTCCCGCGATGAGCCGCCCCACCTGGGACTGCGGCTTGCCGCAGAAGCTGCAGCGTATGGTTTTTCTTTCGCCGTCTCTCGGCATGGATATTTACCTCTTACCTTTTATAAATTACTTTGTCGATAAGGCCGTATTCCCTGGCCTCCTCCGCGCTCATGAAGTTGTCTCGCTCGCAGGCGGCCACGATCTCATCATAGCTCTTGCCGGTGTTTTCCGCCATGATCTGGTTGATCCGCTCCTTGATCCGCTCCAGGCGCTTGAGATGGATGGCCATATCGGTGACCTGGCCCTGGGTGCCGGCGGAGGGCTGATGGATCATAATCTCGGCGTTTGGCAGGGCGATGCGCTTTCCCTTGGCGCCGCTGGCCAGCAGGAACGCCCCCATGCTGGCGGCCATACCCACGCAGATGGTGGATACATCGCACTTAATGTACTGCATGGTGTCATAGATAGCCATGCCGGCCGTCACGCTGCCGCCGGGGCTGTTGATGTAAAACTGGATGTCCTTATCCGGGTCCTGTCCTTCCAGATAGAGCATCTGGGCCACCACAAGGGACGCGGTGGTATCGTTCACTTCCTCCGACAGCATGATGATGCGGTCATTGAGCAACCGGGAGAAAATATCATAGGAACGCTCTCCCCGGGATGTCTGCTCCACTACATACGGCACTAAGCTCATAAAATATCGCTCCTTTCCGAACACATAGAGCCTATCCAAATTCTGCCTGGCTTATTCCGTCTCTGCCCCGTCCGCGGGAGCCGCCTCCTTGGGTTCGGCCGTTTTCGCCGCGGTCTTTTTGGCGGCGCTCTTCCTGGCGGCAGGCTTCTTCTCCGCCGCAGATTCAGCCTCCTCGGCCGGCGGCGCTTCTTCGGCAGGAGTCTCCTCCTTTGGCTCGGTCTTCTTCGCCGCAGTCTTTTTGGCGGCGCTCTTCCTGGCGGCGGACTTCTTCTCCGCTGCGGGTTCAGCCTCCTCCGCCGGCACCTCCTCTGCCACAGGCTCCGTAGGAATGCCTGTATTGAAGATAATCTCCGCGGCCCGGCGGGCTTTCATATCGCCGGTGATGGCAGCCAGAGACACGGTGTTCTTCACCGTATCCAGGCTGGTCTCATACTGGTCGGCCACCTTTTCATATTCCTGCTCGATCTCCTCGTCGGAGAGCTCGATATTCTCCACCTCGGCGATCTTGTCCAGGACCAGATCCGTCTTGACTCGGCGCTCGGCGGTGGGCCGGCACTGCTCCCGGAAAGATGCCAGATCCTGGCCCAGATATTTCAAGTACAGATCCAGACCCAGGCCGTTGTACTGCAGGTTTTGGTCATACTCCCGGACCATGCGGTCGATCTGCTCTTCCACCATGGCGGCGGGGATATCGGCGGTGATGTTGTCGCCGGCCTTCTCGATCAGGGCATTCTGGAAATCGGCCTCGGCATTGTCGGCCTGGGCCTTCTCCAGTTTGGCCCGCACGTCGGCCTTATACTCGTCCAAGGTGTCGAACTCGGATACGTCCTTGGCAAACTCGTCGTCCAGCTCAGGCAGCTGCACTTCCTTGATCTCATGGCACGTGACATGGAACACCGCAGCCTTGCCGGCCAGGGACGCCTCATGGTACTCTTCCGGGAAGGTGACGTTCAGATCCTTCTCCTCGCCGGTGGACATGCCGATCACCTGTTCCTCAAAGCCGGGGATGAAGCTGTTGGAGCCCAAAAGCAGGCTGTAGCCCTCGGCCTTGCCGCCGTCAAAGGGGACGCCGTCCACAGTGCCCTCATAGTCGATGACGGTGGTATCGCCGTCCTGGGCGGGGCGCTCCACGGACACGATGCGGCCGTTGCGTTTGCGGGTCTTCTCCACCTCGGCATCCACCTGCTCGTCGGTGACCTCTACCTTGGCTTTGGGGGCCTCCAGGCCCTTATACGCGCCCAGGGTCACTTCCGGCCACACGGCTGTCACGAAGGAGAGAGTCAGTTCCTTTGTCTCGGATATGTCCGCGCCTTTCACTGCGGGGTTTCCCACTGTGCGCAGACTCTCCTGCTCCACAGCAAAGGAGAACGCGGAGGGGGCAAGCTCATCGGTGGCGTCGTCATAGAACACATCCTTGCCGTACATGCCCTCGATGACCATGCGGGGGGCCTTGCCCTTGCGGAAGCCCTGAATAAATATCTTGCTCTTGTTCTTGAGATAGACGTCGTTGACAGCCTTCTCAAATTCCTGGGCGTCGCACACCACGTCAAAGGACACGGTGCTCTTTTCTTGTTTCTCTAGGTTCTTTACGATCATGGATTGACTTCTCCTTCCTATATTACGCGGGGCATGATCCTAAAAATTAATTGCAAAGTCAAGCAGCATATTATTTTACCAAAACTTAGATTATTTTACAAGGTCTAAAATCGATCCTATCTCCGGAAACGCAAATATGCCTGGTTCCCTCCCATACGCCATTGAAAGCCAGTCGTAGACTGTCGGCGTGGAGGTGGCCGCTGCAGCACGCCTTCACCTCATACTGCCGGAGCAAGTCCAGTATCTCCTGGCACACATAGCCGCCGTATTTGGGCGGATAGTGGAGGAACACGTATTTTTCCCGGTCGCCCCCGGCCTTCAGCGACGCCTCCAGCCGCAAAAGCTCCCGGGCGATCATCTTTTTGTCGTGCTCCGCTCCCCGGGACTCCTCATAGAACCAGCCACGGGTCCCGCACACAGCGGCGTTCTCACCATAAAAATAGGCGTTGTTGTGGAGGATGGACATGGTCGTAAAACCGTTTTGTTCGAAAAAAGCGGTCATTTTGGCGGCGGAACTCCACCAATAGTCATGGTTGCCCTTTAGCAGTATCTTCTTTCCCGGCAGCGCTTCGATGAAGCGAAAATCCTCCAGCGCCTCCGTAAGATCCATGCCCCAGCTGATATCCCCGCATATAACGCATACGTCGTCGTCCGTGAGTGCAGAAAAACCGGCCTTGATCTTTTCAACGTAGTTTGTCCATCGGGGTCCGAACACGTCCATGGACTTGTTGACCGACATGGACAGATGCAGGTCGCCTATGGCAAAAAGTGACATCGAATAAAGACCTTTCTTCCCGCAGATACTATCCGCGAGGTGAGATAGAGATGGATAATAAGAGTGAATGCCCAGACTGCCTCAGCGGTGTATGCTGCACCGTGGAGAACTGCAAGCACCACGCCATCGGTGATCTTTGCACCGCTACGCACATCAATGTCAAGAGCGAGGAAGCCACAACGAAGGCCGACACCTTCTGCGGCACCTTCGCGCCTGTGGACACCTGGCAGTATGTGTAACCTCAGGGGCGGTCATTGGACCGCCTCTACATACATCGAAACGCGCTTGAAGGCATTGGACGCCCGCAAGCCGGTTCCCGCAGAGCCCTGTTAAGAGAGGAACTCCGATACCGCTTCTTTCATTTCGGCCACGGGGACCCACTTGTCAAAGCGCACAGGCTTTCCGGCCAGACCCGCCAGGGGCTTGGGAGCGGCCACGCCCGTCAGGGCGGCAAGCTCGTCCATCAGCGCGGGTCCTGACTCATTGGTCACGGCCCCCAGGGCCTCCAGCACCGCGCCGCCGAACTTATAAGGACTGGCCGTGGATACGATAACGCAGGGTCGGGATGCACCGGTCCTCTCCCGGTAGTCCCGCAGCACCCGGCTGGCCACGGCGGTGTGGGTATCTGCAAGATATCCATGCTCATGCCAGAGCCGGCCTATCTCCGCCTTGGAATCTTTGTCGCGGCAGAAGCCGCCGGTGAATTCCGCCTGCACGGCCTGGCGGACGTCGGCGCCCACGTCATAGCGCCCTTCTCTGTTCAACCCCGCCATGTAGCCGGCCACCTTTTCTGCGTCCCGGGTCAGGCAGTACAAAAGCCGCTCCAGATTGGAGGACACAAGGATATCCATGGACGGAGAGCTGGTGAGATAGAAGGGCCGGTTCTTGTCATAGACACCCGTTTCGATAAAGTCCGTGAGCACATTGTTGTCGTTGGAAGCGCAGATGAACCGCCCCACAGGCAGTCCCATCTTTTTGGCGTACCACCCGGCCAGGATGTTGCCGAAGTTGCCGGTGGGCACACAGAAGTCAATGGGCTCGCCCAGGTCCATGCCACCGTTCACCATGTCACAGTAGGCGGAAAAATAATAGACGATCTGCGGCGCCAGCCTGCCCCAGTTGATGGAATTGGCGGAGCTGAGGAAATATCCCCGGCCATCCAGGACCTTCTCAAAGTCCCGGTCGGAGAATATCTTCTTCACACCGGTCTGCGCATCGTCAAAATTACCGTCCACGGCCACCACATTGACATTTCCGCCCTCCTGTGTGGCCATTTGCAGCCGCTGTATCTGACTGACGCCATCCTTGGGATAAAACACCATGATCCGGGTGCCGGGCACATCCCGGAACCCCTCCAGAGCGGCCTTTCCCGTATCGCCGCTGGTAGCCACAAGGATGCTCACGGTACGCTTCTCCCCGTTTTTGGCCAAGCTCGCCGTCAAAAGCCGGGGCATGATCTGCAGGGCCATGTCCTTGAACGCACTGGTGGGACCGTGCCATAGCTCCAGCACGGCGGTATTGCCGTTCAGCAAATGGAGCGGCACGACGGCGGCATCGTCGAAATTGTCTCCGTAGGACGCCCGGACGGCAGCATCCAGCTCTTCTTTGGTAAAATCTTCCAAAAACAGTCCCAGCACCGCCGCTGCCCGCGCCCGGTAATCCATGCCGCAGAGGCTTTTGATGAACGCCTCATCGACGGAGGGGATCTCCGTGGGGACATACAGCCCCCCGTCCGGGGCAAGCCCCCGGACGATAGCCTGGGAGGCAGCGATACCGGTCGTTCCCTCTCTTGTGCTTACATATTTCATATCTGATACGCATCCTCTATATGATTGATCTCCGGCTTTGCCGTGGCGAGCCCCTCCGGGGCGTATATCTCTATCACGTCAAAGCGGGGCTGCAGTTTTGTGGGATTCTGACTCAGCCACAGCTGGGCCGCCAATATGATCCGATGCTGCTTGGCAGGCGTCACAAATTCCATGGCATGGCCATGCTGGGCATCCCGGCGCAGTTTTACCTCCGCGAACACGACGTATTTTCTGTTCCTGGCGATGATATCAATCTCACCCTGGCGGCAGAGATAATTCCGGCCTGCTATCTTATATCCATGGCGCACCAGGTACCGGCAGGCCGCGTCCTCCCCGAAGGCGCCCAGGAGCTTCTTATCGTTTGGCATAGAATTTTTTCAAAAAGGACATACGGTGTACGGGCGAGGGGCCATATTTTTCCAGCGCCTCGTAATGCGCCTTCGTACCGTAGCCCTTATGCCTGTCGAAGCCATACTGTGGGTACCGCTCCGCCAGCTCGCACATAAGCCTGTCCCGGGTGACCTTTGCCAGCACCGACGCCGCAGCGATGCAGGCGCACTTCCCGTCGCCGCCAATCACGCTCCGGGCAGGAACGGAGATGCCCCGGACCGTGTTGCCGTCTATGAGGGCCAGCGCAGGGACCGGCTCAAGCATAGCGATGGCCCGGTTCATAGCCAGCAGCGCCGCAGCGAGTATGTTCATCTCTTCTATCTCCTCCACGCTGGCAAAGGCGACGCCAAAGGATATGGCCTTTTCCTGGATAAGGGGAAATAAAGCCTCGCGCTTTTTCGCTCCGAGCTTTTTGGAGTCGTTCAGATCCGGCAGCTCCGCCTTTTCCGGCAGGATGACCGCCGCCGCGCACACGGGTCCCGCCAGCGGACCGCGTCCGGCCTCATCCGCCCCGCAGACAAGGGCTACGCCCTCCTGGTGGAGCGTTCGCTCCATTTCCCAAAGATCAAGAGGGCCTTTCAAGACTGATCCTCCCCAGCTTTCCGCCGCGAAATTCATCCAGCAGCACGGCCGCCATTCGCTCCGTATCCACATAGCCGCCCGCCATGAGAAAGCCCCGTTTCCTGGCGCACGCCTCCAGAAGCTCCCAGCCCTGGGCTTCCGGATCGAGTCCGATCTTATACCGCTCCGTCAATGCCTTTGGGTAATCCCGCCGAAGGGTCTCCAAGAGTCTTGCGGCCAGGTCCTCCATATCCAGCACGTCGTCCTTCACCGCGCCGGTGAAAGCCAGCCGGTCCCCCACCGCAGGGTCGTCGAACTTGGGCCACAGGATGCCCGGCGTATCCAGAAGCTCCAGCTGCTCGTCCACCGTGACCCACTGCTTGCCCCGGGTGACCCCGGGGCGGTCGGACACAGCGGCCGTCTTCCGGCCGCTGACTTTATTGATGAAGGTGGATTTCCCTACATTGGGGACTCCTACTACCATAGCCCGCAGGGTCCCCCGCTTTTCCCGCAGGGCGCGAAGGGCCTGCGGGAAGCTCCTCACCCCCCGACCGGAGCTGGCGTCGCACTCCATAAAGGGTACGCCGTTATCTCTGTAATATTCCCGCCACAGGGCCGTTACATTGGGATCCGCCTGATCGGCCCGGTTGAGGATCAGAAGCCGGGGCTTTCGCCCCGCGATGATACCGTCCAGGTCCGGGTTCCGGCTGGCACAGGGGATGCGGGCGTCCGCCACCTCGCAGACCACATCCACCAGCTTCAGGCTGTCCTGCATCATCCGCTCGGCCTTTTTCATGTGGCCGGGGAACCACTGTACATCAGCCATTGCTGCCATAGACCGCGCCGACCTTATTGAACGGATAGATGCGGAAGATCGCCTTTCCCATGATATAGCGTGTGTCCACGCAGCCGATGGTGGCCACCCGGCTGTCGCTGGAGTTGTTCCGGTTGTCCCCCATCACGAATACACATCCCTCCGGGACCACCACAGGCCGTTCATAGCTCTCAAAATCATATGGCTCATAGGTCTTCTCATAGACATAGGGCTCGTCCAGCGCCACACCGTCCACATAGACGGTGCCCGTTATAAAATCGATATCCACCGACTGGCCCGCCACAGCGATGACCCGCTTCACGATGGGTTCCGCCCGGAAGGTATCTTTGCGCAAAACGACGATATCCCCCTGCTCATAATCTCCCGCAAGGCGGGTGATTATGATCTTGTCGCCATCCTCCAGGGTTGGCTCCATGGAATGCCCCACCACATCGATGACCCGCGCCACCAACACGAACAGCAGCACGCACACGATCATTGCCACGACGACGCAGTGTATCCACTCGTATGTCTCCTTATGAGGATCGACGCTTTCGTCCTGCTTCGCCGCCGCCTTTCCCGGGCGTTTTTCATCCGTTTCGGTTCGCACTTCTTCCTCGTTCAACGGTATACCCCCTTATTGTCCCTGCCTGCCCGGGCGGAGACGTCGGACAGACAATCTGTCTCAAGAATGTGTTGACAGGTCATTATACTATATATTGGCCTCCAAACGCAACGAAAAAGAGGCTGGCCGCCTCTTTTTCGTTGGAATGTTGTGGGTTGTTACAGTCTCTCCCGAACCTTGGCAGCCTTGCCTACCCGGTCGCGCAGATAATACAGCTTTGCGCGGCGGACCTTGCCCCGGCGGACCGTGTCCACCGACACGATGGTGGGAGAGTGGACCGGAAAGACCTTCTCGCAGCCCACGCCGTAGGAGATACGGCGGACTGTGATGGTCTCGTTGATGCCGCCATGCTTCTTGGCGATGATGGTGCCCTCAAACGCCTGGTTGCGCTCGCGGTTTCCCTCCTTGATACGGACGGTGACGCGGACAGTGTCGCCCACATTCATCTCCGGCAACTCGGGCTTCATGTACTGCTGGGTCAGCGCATTGATGAGATCCATGGTAATGACCTTCCTTTAGTAGACGTTCTTACCGGGAATCACTCATCCGGCAGCGGACCGCCCTGATAGACGTATGAATACATACTGAAGGATAATATCACAACTTTTCCCGATATGCAAGAGTTTTTCCCTGTTTTGAGTAAAAAAATTCATTTGCTACCGAAACGGCGTCATGTCCTCCTGAAATGCTTCCAGGCGGGTAAAGCGGAAGTATGCCGGCGCATCCGGTCCCAGGGCCGCCATCATCAGCTCCGGACTGACGGTGGGCTCCTGGGCATGGATTACGAGTTCCGCGCTCACACGGTCCCCTTCACCCCAAAAGCGAACGGAGCGGATACCGGGAGCGATATCGTCTGTCCGCTCCCCTCTCTTGGCCCGGCGGGTGACCAGTATCTCCCTTCTGGCGAAAAAGGCCGCATAAAACGCCGCGTCCCGGCCTCCCTCCATAACGCCGGACAGACGCAGCCACCGCAGCTCGGTCCCCTTGCCTGGCGCTTCGTAGGCCTCCAGCGCCTTGATGCCCTCCGGCATGTAGGGTTCCAGCGCGCCGGGAAGGCTTTCCAGATCCCGCTCCGACCGCAGGGAAAAGTCCATATACTCGCACATGCTGGCCGTGCCTACGGCCAGGGGCAGGATGACGGATATCTTGGCGTGGGGATTGAAGCCCTCGCTATATTTCAGCGGCACTCCCGCTCGGGAGAAGACCCGCTGCATTGTCCGCATCAGATCCAAGTGGGAGATGTACACCGCCCGGCCGGTCTTGGAAAATTTCAAACGCAACTTATCCACGGCACACGCCCTCCTTCAAAAGCCTGGACGCCCCGCAGCCCGAGCAGGCTGCCCGGCAGTCGGGGCTGAGCCGCCCGGCATAGGCCGCCGCCCGCTCCCGCTCCAGATGGCGGCGGGTGACGGCATTATCCATGTGTTCCCAAGGCAGAAGTTCGTCCACAGGCCGCTCGCGAGTGGCGTAAAAATCAATGTCCATACCGCAGGCCCGGAACGCCTCCAGCCACCGGTCCAGACTGAAATACTCGCTCCAGGACTCCAGCCGTCCGCTACGGCGCCATACCTCCTCGATGACGGCGCCCATGCGCCGGTCCCCCCGGGCCAGGGCCGCTTCCACCAGGCTGACCTCCGCGTCATGCCAGTTATAGGTGATGGACTTGGCCTGGGCCAGAGCGTCTTTGAGAAGCCCTACCCGTCGCAGATATTCCTCCCGGCTCACCTGCGCCTCCCACTGGAAGGGCGTATGAGGCTTGGGGATGAATTCCGAGGTGCTCACCGTGATGCGCACACCCCGGCTTCGGTTGACCGCGTACTGCTTCCAGGTCCAGAACACCTTTTTGGCCAGCTCCGCTATGCCCAGTACATCCTCATCCGTCTCTGTCGGCAGACCCAGCATGAAGTATAGCTTCACATTGTTCCATCCGCCCTCAAAGGCAATACGGCAGGAATTCAAAAGGTCCTCCTCGGTGACGTTTTTGTTGATGACGTCCCGCAGCCGCTGCGTGCCCGCCTCGGGGGCGAAGGTCAGGCCGCTCCTGCGCACCTTCTGTACCCGCTGCATGATGTCCATGGAAAAGTTGTCCGCCCGGAGGGACGGCAGGCTCAGACTGATTCCCCGCTGCTCGCAGTAGTCCAAAAGCCCGTCGCACAATTCTGACAAGTCCCGGTAGTCGCTGGTACTGAGGCTGGACAGATTCATCTCCTGATAGCCCGTGTTCTCCAGCGACTCCCTTCCCAGCTCAAGGAGCTTCTCCGGACTCCGGGAGCGAACCGGGCGGTTGATATGCCCCGCCTGACAGAAGCGGCAGCCCCGGATGCAGCCCCGAAACACCTCCAGTGATATCCGGTCATGGACGATCTCCGTGGACGGCACGACGGGCGATGTGGGATAGTAGCTGTTTTCAAAGTCCTCCACGATACGCTTGCGCACCTTTTCAGGCGCGCCGTCCTTCGGTGCGATGGCCGCCACGGTCCCGTCATCACGGTAGGATATATCATAGAGGCTTGGCACATACACGCCCCCGATCTGTGCCGCCTGCCGCAGAAAGCGATGCTTGTCCCAGTCCTCCCGCTTCGCCTGCCGGTACAGTTCTATGACCTCCCGGTCCATATCCTCGCCCTCGCCCAGAAAGCACAGGTCGAAAAACGCCGCCATTGGCTCTATGTTGCAGATGCAGGCGCCGCCGGCCATCACCATGTTCTCCAGTCCCGGACGGTCAGCCGCCCGCAGGGGGACCCCGGCCAGGTCCAGCATATCCAGCACCGTGGTATAGGCCATCTCATAGCCCAGGGAAAAGGCAATGATGTCAAATCCGCCCACCGGATCGCCGCTCTCCAGCGCCCACAGGGGTATCCCCTCCCGGCGGAGCTCGTCCGCCATATCTCCCCAAGGGGCGAACACCCGCTCGCACCACACGCCGGGCATCTCATTGATGACGCCGTACAGGATCTTCATCCCCAGGTTCGACATACCTATTTCATAGGTATCCGGGAAGCAGAAGGCAAACCGCACGTCCACCTGACTTTTGTCCTTAATGATCTGATTGTACTCTCCGCCCACATACCGGGCAGGACGCTGCACCCGCCGGAGCAGGGCGTCGATCTTATCGTTCATTTCCATGGTATGTAGTTTAACGCAAATCCGGCCAATTGGCAAGCGCGCCCATCCATATTCCCGCCGCCGATGCGGCGACAGAGCGGATGCACAGTCCCGTGACGAACACCCCCAGCGCACAGAGATTTCCTACCGCCTGGAGCAAAATGGCGGCCGTGCGCTCCGGCATCACCGTCTCCAGAGCATATCGGGCCAGCCGCCCCCCGTCCATAGGCATCACGGGCAGAAGATTGAACATACCCGCCAGCAGGGCGACAGCCCCGGTATAACACAAAAACGGAATATCGGTAATAAAGCACAGCGCCGCAAACAGAAGGCCCGCCACCGGCCCCGCCGCCAGGATGCCGATCTCCTGCCGCCGGGTGAGAGCGCCGCCGTACTCGATCACGGGCCCAGCCACTGTGATTCGTATCCCATGGATGCGGACCTCCGCCATGAACATGGCGGCTAGATGTCCCATCTCATGGGCTAGAGCCGCCGCCGCGAACGCCGTCACGGCCCCAAGCCCGCCCATATAATACAGCGCCGCCGCCAGAAGCAGAAAGCCCGGGCTGACCGTCAGCCCCAATCCAGCCACACGGCGACCTCCTCCGGTACCACCAGTACGAACCGCTCCCGGGCCACCAGTTCCCGAAGCACCGGCGCCACCTCCGTCTCGAAGGCTGGCAGAACAGACCTGAGATACATGATGGTCAAAAGAATGATCCCTGCGGCGGCGACCCTGCGAAATGTCATGTATATCCCCCCGGTACAGGCTATGACCGGAATTGAAATTTATGCTTGCAATCCGTCTACCCCGGTGCTATAATCTTAAAGCCGTGCAGGTGTAGTTCAATGGCAGAACATCAGCTTCCCAAGCTGAATACGAGGGTTCGATTCCCTTCACCTGCTCCACATCGGAAGTTTCCTGAAGATGGCGCGGTCCCGCCAGTGAGTCCCCTCCGGCGGTCGGAAAACTTCTTCCTTTTTCATGAAGCCCGCTTCTCCGGGCTTTCATGGGGTCCAAGCGCAGAAATAAGGTGTCCGCGAGACGGACAAATTCACTATCGGGGTGTAGCGCAGTTGGTAGCGCGCTTGGTTCGGGACCAAGAGGCCGGGTGTTCAAGTCACCTCACTCCGACCAAAACGAAAAAGCCCTGCAAATCCGCTGTTTTCAACGGTTGCAGGGCTTTTTGCATGTTTGCATGTATGAAATTTTGCTTTGAATCATACCGATTCCCGAAAGTCCATACCAGCTCTTGGCGCTCTCTAA
>CAZVRP010000051.1:0-11507 GCA_964630255.1 uncultured Oscillospiraceae bacterium
GAGCGCATGCTTCACACGCATGAGGTCGCGCGTTCGAGTCGCGCAGTCTCCACCACCTTTTGGCCCGTTGGTCAAGTGGTTAAGACACCGCCCTTTCACGGCGGTAACATGGGTTCGAATCCCGTACGGGTCACCACAGCGGAGGGACTCGAATGATGTATATGGGGCTGCAGAGCAGCCCCATATACATCATTCGAGTCCCTATCATTTTTACTCTTTTTCCAATCCCATATCCTTCAGCAGCTGCTGAACGAATTTATTCACCGCTACAGAGTTCTGCTCCTTCCGCATCCATGACACGCCGAGCCGCCGGTAATAAGCCGGCTCCGCCGGACAGGCGTACAGCCGGTAAGGCGTTCTCTGGAGCACCAGCTCCGGCAGAAGGCTCACGCCCAGCCCGCTCTCCACCATGGACATGACGGTGTAATCGTCCTTCACCGTGTACTGCCGCTTCGGGCGTATGCCGGCCTGCCGGAACATCTTCTCCACGATCTGGCTGTAGCCCGACTCCAGCAAGACAAACGTCTCATTTTGCAGGTCCTGGAGCTTGATCGATCCTCCCGCCAGCGGGTGGCTCTCCGGCAAGACGATGTTCATCCGATCCTCCATCAGCTCCCGGAAGTAAAACTCTTCTGACTCTGGCCGTGTCATGAATCCGATGTCCACCATTCCGTTTCTGAGCCAATCGCATATTTGGAGCATATCCCCCTGGAGCAGTTCAAAGCCGATGTTGGGGTAGCGTTCGCCAAAACGCTTCAGGTGGGGCGGAAGCCACTGGCAGGACAGGCTGGTGAATATGCCGATCCGGATCAGTCCCGCGTTCATGTTTTGCAGCTCCAGGGATTTTTCAAAAACGCTCCGCTCGCCGTTCACGATCTGACGCATGCTGGGCAGCAGGTACTCCCCTTCCGCCGTCAGCCGAACGCCGTTTTTGTTCCGGGCCAGAAGAGATACGCCAAGATCCGTCTCCATGGCCCGCACAAGCTGACTCACCGCCGACTGGGTGCAGCCGAAATAGGCCGCCGTCCTGGTCAGGCTCTGAGTCTCCACGATCTTCAAAAATACTTCATATCTGGATGTCTTCACATCAGCACCTCATAAGGCATACTAATTTCCATCGGCAAAAAATCTAAAAGCAATCCCGTGTCATTATATACGCGGAAACCCTATAGGGCAAGAGTTTTCTTCAATTTTTTTGAATAAACAGCATTCAAACGAAAAAAAACTTATAGGTTGTTCCCCTGTGGCCACATGCGTGCCGCAGGGATGTCCATGTTCTGTTCAAACATGTCCCGGAAATCCATGTTTTGAGCATAGTTTGCCATTTTGGGGAGATACTTGTTGTGAGGTGATTGAAGCATGACAACCAAAGAACTACTCTATGTTGACGACGCACTTTCCCACGCGCAGTTTCTGGTCACTCAGTGCCAGAGCGCCGCGAACTCTCTGAAGGACCCCAGCCTGAAGCTCCAGGCTCAGCAGATGGCGGACCGGCACCGTCAGGTATATCAGAAGTTCTACAATCTCGTGTAAGGAGGTCATATAATGGACGACAAATGTATTATGGAAAACCTGCTGCTCACCACCAAGGGCGTTATCGACCTTTATATGCATGGCGCCATCGAGTCCAGCACCACCAACATCCATCAGGCCTTTTCCAGCGCCTTTGACGATGCTCTGTGCCTCCAGGACAGCATGTACAAGCAGATGGCCGCCAAGGGCTGGTATCAGACCGACAACGCGCCCCAGCAGCAGATCCAGCAGACCAAACAGAAATACGCGCCCACATGCTAAAAAAAAGGTGTGACTAACGTCACACCTCTTTTCTTGGCATGCCATTTATCTGATCTGACCGTCGCCGTGGATGATATACTTATAGCCGCAAAGCTCGGCCAGGCCCATGGGCCCCCGGGCGTGGAGCTTCTGGGTGGAAATGCCCATCTCACAGCCCAGCCCAAATTCGCCCCCATCGGTGAAGCGGGTGGACGCGTTCACATACACCGCCGCGCTGTCCACTGCGGCGGTAAAAAACGCCGCGGCAGCGGGGTCTTCGGTGACAATGGCGTCGCTGTGCCCGGTGGAATGGGCGGCAATATGGGCAACGGCGGCCCGCACATCCGGCACCACCGCTACCGCCAGGGTGTAGTCCAAAAACTCTGTATCGAAGTCCCTCTCCCCTGCCGGCGTCCCCGGGATGACGGCCGCGGCCTTTTCATCCAGCCGAAGCTCTACCGGCGTCTTGCCCGCAGCCAGCCGGTCGTCTGTCAGGCGCTTTTTCAGCGCCGGAAGAAATGCCGCCGCCGCCGCCTCATGGACCAGAAGGACCTCCTCGGCATTGCATACGCTTGGCCGGCTGGTCTTAGCGTTTTCAACGATAGCAAGGGCCTTATCCAGATCGGCCCTGGCATCAACATACACATGACAGATGCCCGTACCGGTCTGGATGCACGGCACCGTGGCGTTTTCCACGCAGGCCCGAATGAGTCCCGCGCCGCCCCGCGGGATGAGCAGGTCCACAAGGCCGTTGGCGCACATCAGCTCGTTGGCGCTGGCACGGGAGGTATCCTGGATCAGGCTCACCACCGTCTCCGGAAGTCCGGCTTTTATCAGCCCTTTCCTCAGGGCCTGGGTAATGGCGCCGCAGGTTCGCCATGCCTCCTTGCCGCAACGCAGCACACACACATTGCCGCTTTTCACCGCCAGGGCCGCCGCGTCGGCGGTCACATTGGGGCGGCTCTCATAGATGATGGCCACCACGCCCAGCGGCACGCTGACCCGCTCGATGACCAGTCCATTGGGCCGCTCCACCCGGCTCAGGACCTTTCCCACCGGGTCCGGCAGAGCCGCCGCCTGACAGATGCCGAGCCGCATGTCCGCGATCCGCTCTCTGTTCAGATACAGCCGGTCCAGCATCACATCCGACATGGTCCCCCGGGCCGCGTCCATATCGATGGCGTTGGCGGCCAGGATCGCCTCCGCGTTGCCGACCAGACTGTCTCCCATAGCATACAGCGCCGCCGTTTTCTTCTCCGCCCCGGCTTCGGCCAGGGCCGCCTTGGCCTCTTGAGCCGCCAGCAATATCTCACGGGTGGTCATTTCAAAACCTCCTTACGCTGACCCAAAAAGCGGGTCCCTGCCGGTTTCCCCTCCATGATATCATATAAACGCTCAGGCCGCTCTCCGTTGGTGATGACCATGTCTATACCCTGGGCGCAGGTCATCTTGGCCGCCCGCAGCTTGGTCCCCATGCCGCCCACAGCCAGATCACTCCCCTTATCGCCGGCTAGCGCCTCGATCTGGGGCGTCACCTCCTCCACCCGATCAATGAGCCGGGCGGCGGGGTCCTTATGGGGGTCGGCTGTATAGAGCCCGTCGATATCGCTGAGCAGCACCAGAAGGTCCGCCTGGATGGCGCAGGCAACTACAGCGCCCAGGCTGTCGTTATCCCCGACGGCGATCTCCTCTGTGGCTACAGTGTCATTCTCGTTGATGATAGGCAGCGCCCCCAGCTCCAGGAGCCTGGACATAGTGTTCTCAAAATTAGCCCTGCGCCGCTCGTTTTCAATGTCGCTGCCGGTGAGCAATATCTGGGCCACCACATGGTTGTACTCCGCAAACAGCTTATCGTATATGTACATCAGCTCACACTGGCCCACAGCGGCGGCGGCCTGCTTGGTCGGCATATCCTCCGGCCGCCGGGAAAGGGAGAGCTTTCCCACCCCCATGCCGATGGCGCCGGAGGACACCAGGACTATCCGATGCCCCGCATTTTTCAAGTCGCTCAGCACCTTTACAAGATGCTCCATCCGCCGGATGTTCAAATGTCCCGTGGCGTGGGTTATACTGGAGGTACCCACCTTGATTACAACTGTCATATCATTTCCTCATTTTTTATGTCAACATTAAAAATGCTTTTTTGTTGAATTTCACCAGAGCTTGTTCCAGTATCTGCCGGACACAGGAATATCTCGCCCGCCGATGGGACTCGTTCTTCCGGCAATTCCTTCCGTGTCTATCGGAACATTATAGCACGGAACGCGGCTTATCACAATACGCTTGTCATGTTTTCCCGGTCGCCCTTCAACCGGAAGCGAACCGGCGGCGGGAGCGCTCCCGCCGCCGGTTCGCTTCCGGTTTGTCCGCTTACCCCGCAGATGGCAGATAGAGAGTCGGGTCGGCGGAGAGGCCGTCCTTCGTCATGGCAAAGTGCAGATGACTGACCTCATTGACCTCCCCCAGGGCCGTGCTGCCCACGGAGCCGATGACCTGTCCCATGGTGACCATCTGCCCTGCCGTCACCGGTGGAGCGGACGCGAGGTTGGAATAGATGCTGTGCGTTCCGTTGGCGTGGTCGATCTCCACCGTTGTCCCCAGCAGATCGTCGGTCATAACGCTCACCACCGTACCGCCGGCGGCCGCCAGCACCTCGGTGCCCAGACCGCAGGCGATATCGATGCCGTCATGGGTGCGCCAATCCGCCATCGTGTTGTCATACATCAGCGTCTGGATGGAATACGGGACCTGAATGCTGCCCTGGACCGGCCACACGTAGCTGACCGCCGCCTCGGATAATACGGCCTGCGCCTCAGACGTCTCCCGCTCGGCGCTGTCCTCCGCGACGGCGTCCGTCATGGTTTCCACGTCCTCAACCGGCTCCATGGCCTGGCCGGCCGGGAGCATCGTAACAAGGGCCTCGGATACATCCACTTCCACTGCTTCCGCTGTTTCAAACTCTTCTACATTAGTCCCCAGGTCGGTGAGCAATATCCAGGCGGACACGCC
The DNA here is from genome assembly GCA_964630255.1 of uncultured Oscillospiraceae bacterium. Classification (GTDB taxonomy): domain Bacteria; phylum Bacillota; class Clostridia; order Oscillospirales; family Oscillospiraceae; genus CAJOIG01. The sequence goes on from CAZVRP010000051.1 coordinate 4,783, forward strand.
GATCACCGCCGCGCACAGGAAAAGGACTATGTAGAAGCCCTTTCCCCCCAGGGAGCCGGCTTTTGAGCCGGACCCGCTTTTGTTTTCCATGTCTGACCTCCAAAAAAATTGGTGTTTCCGAAGGCTATTGTTGCCACGGAAACACCGATTTATGCAGTTTCTGGGATCAGAACTTATTTTTTGATGGAGAAGAACGCGTCCATTCCCAGGTATTTGGCCACATCGTCCAGCTCATCCTCAATGCGGAGCAGCTGATTGTACTTGGCCACGCGGTCGGTACGGCTGGGCGCGCCGGTCTTGATCTGGCCCGCGTTCACGGCGACAGTCAGATCAGCGATGGTGGTGTCCTCCGTCTCTCCGGAACGGTGGGAGATGACCGCGGTATAGCCCGCACGGTGAGCCAGCTGGATGGCGTCCAGGGTCTCGGTCAGCGTGCCGATCTGGTTGAGCTTGATGAGTACGGAGTTGGCGACCTTCTTCTCGATGCCGGTCTTGATGCGCTCGACGTTGGTGACGAACAGGTCATCGCCCACGATCTGGATCTTATCACCCAGCTTGTCGGTCATCAGCTTCCAGCCTTCCCAATCATCCTCGCCCAGGCCGTCCTCGATGGAGATGATGGGGTATTTGGCCACGAAGTCCTCGTACATGGCCACCAGCTCGGCGGATGTCATGTCGATGCCGCGCTTGGGCAGATGATAGACCTTCCGGTCGGCGTCGTACCAGTCGGATACGGCGCAGTCGATGGCAATCTTGAAGTCCTCTCCGGGCTTATAGCCGGCCTTTTCAATGGCCGTGACCAGCGCCTTGAGGGCGTCCTCGTCGCTGTCCAGGTTGGGAGCGTAGCCGCCCTCATCACCCACGCCGGAGGCGGGAACGACCTTCTTCAGGGTGTGGAATACCTCGGCGCACCAGCGCAAGGCCTCCGCAAAGCTGGGCGCGCCCACGGGCATGACCATGAACTCCTGGATATCCACATTGGAGCCGGTGGCGTGGGCTCCGCCGTTGAGGACGTTCATCATAGGCACAGGCAGGGTCTTGGCGTTGCAGCCGCCCACATACTGATACAGAGGCAGGCCCAGAGCGTTGGCCGCGGCGCGGGCGCAGGCAAGGCTGGAGCCCAGCATGGCGTTGGCGCCCAGGCGGGTCTTGTTGGGGGTGCCGTCCAGCTCGATGAGGACCTTATCGATGGCGGGCTGATCCAGGGCGTTCAGTCCCTGAAGGGCGTCTGCGATCTCGGTATTCACATTCTTCACGGCAGTGAGTGTGCCCTTGCCCAGATAGCGGCCCTTATCGCCGTCGCGGAGTTCGCACGCCTCATGGATGCCGGTGGAAGCGCCGGAGGGCACGGCTGCGCGGCCCACAGTGCCGTCTTCCAGGGTGACCTCCACTTCAACAGTGGGGTTGCCGCGGGAATCCAGGATCTCCAGTGCCTTTACGTCTACGATCTCAAAATACTCTTTCATTGGTCTACTCCTTAGATAATATTGAATTATTTTTCGATCAGGCTCTCGCCCGTCATAGCCGCCGGCTGCTCAAGGCCCATCAGCGCCAGCATAGTAGGCGCGATATCCGCCAGCCGTCCCGGCTTGAGCTTCACATCCCCCGCGCCGCACACGATGAACGGCACAGGGTTGGTGGTGTGGGCCGTGTGGGGCGTTCCGTCCTCGGCCCGCATCTTGTCGGCGTTGCCGTGGTCGGCGGTGACCAGCAGCACGCCGCCCATCTTCCCCACGGCCTCCCATACCTTACCCACACACGCGTCCACGGTCTGGACGGCCTTCACCGCCGCGTCCATGACGCCGGTGTGGCCCACCATATCGCAGTTGGCAAGGTTCATGATGACCGTGTCGTAATCACCGGACTCGATGCGCGCCACCGCCTTGGCAGTGACCTCCTCGGCGCTCATCTGGGGGATCAGATCATAGGTGGCATACTCCTTGGGAGACGGCACCAGCACCCGGTCCTCCCCGGGATAGGTCCGCTCCACGCCGCCGTTGAAGAAAAACGTCACATGGGCATACTTCTCCGTCTCCGCGATACGAAGCTGGGTCATGCCGCCGCGGCTCACGATCTCACCGAAGGTATCCTCCAGCACTTCCGGCGGGAAGGCAATAGGCAGCTCCGTCATGGCCTCGTCATACTGTGCGGTGCAGACGTAGTTCACCGGGAAATGCCCCTTCGGCAGCGCAAAGCCGTCGAAGTCCGGCTTCATCAGCGCCCATGTCATCTCCCGGGCCCGGTCAGGCCTGAAGTTGGCGAAAATCACGCTGTCCCCGGCGTTTATACATCCCTCGGCGTCGCATACCACGGGTTCCACGAACTCGTCCGTCACCCCGGCCGCATAGCTGTCCGCCACAGCCTTGACGGGGTCCGGCTCCCGAACGCCCTCTCCGCAGACGATGGCCCGATAGCCCTTTTCCAGACGTTCCCAGCGCTTGTCCCGGTCCATGCCCCAGAAGCGGCCCTGGATGGTGGCGATCCTGCCATAGCGCAGTTCCCCGCAGTGGTCCGCCAGAGCCTGTACATAGCCCTGCCCGGAGGAGGGCGGCACGTCCCGGCCGTCCAGGAACGCGTGGACATAGCACTGCTTCACGCCCCGCTTTTTGGCCATCTCCACCAGAGCGAAAATGTGCTTGATATGGCTGTGGACACCGCCGTCGGACAATAGGCCCAGCACATGGACCGGATGACCGGTCCTGGCGGCCTCATCCATGGCATGGCCATAGGCGGGGTTTTCAAAGAAGCTGCCGTCCTCCACCGCCCGGGTTATCTTGGGCAGGTCCTGATAGACCACGCGGCCCGCGCCAATATTGGTGTGGCCCACCTCGGAATTGCCGATCTGCCCGGCGGGCAGCCCCACATCCTCTCCGCTGGCCTCCAGCCGGGTGTGGGGATACTTGGCGAAAAGCCCGTCCAGAACAGGCGTCTTGGCCACGGATATAGCGTTATACTCGGACGCCGGCGCCAGGCCGAAGCCGTCCATGATCAAAAGTACGGTTGGTCTTTTATCCTTCATTGGCAGCACCGATGATATCCGCAAACTCAGGTTTCAGGCTCGCGCCGCCGATGAGGCCGCCGTCGATGTCCGGCTGAGCCAGCAGCTCGGCGGCGTTCTTGCCGTTCATGCTGCCGCCGTAGAGGACGCGCACGCCCCTGGCCCGTTCGGCGCCGTACAGCCTGGCCAGCACGTCCCGGATAAAGCCGCAGACCTCCTGTGCCTGTGCCGCCGTGGCGGTACGGCCGGTGCCGATGGCCCAGATGGGCTCATAGGCAATGACGACCTTTTGGATCTCCTCGGGGCCGATGCCCGCCAGGCCGTTTCTGATCTGGCACTCCACGAAGGGCAGGGTCACCTCCGTGTCCCGCTGCTCCAGACTCTCGCCGCAGCATATAATGGGCGTGACGCCCGCTCCCAAAAGGGCCTTGAGCTTGGCGTTCACCACCCCGTCGCTCTCCGCATGATAGGCCCGCCGCTCGGAGTGGCCGATGATGCAGTAATCCACGCCCAAATCCGCCAGCTGCGCGGCGGATACCTCGCCGGTGTAAGCGCCCTTGTCATGGGCGGATACGTCCTGAGCGCCCACCTTTATCCGGCTGCCCGCCATGGCGGCCTTCACGGCCGGGATCAGCGGGAACGGCACGCACAGGGCGCTCTCCACATCCTCGGCCAGCTTCGCGCCGGACTCCAGCCCCTGCCAGTAGGCGTCCACCTGGGAGGCCAGCATATTCATTTTCCAGTTGCCCGCAATCAGGGCCTTGCGGTTTTTCTTATCCATAATCGCTCCTGCTATAAATATATGATTGCTTGTCATCTTCGCGCATGGACGCCGGACTCACGCCGCTAACGCATACGCCGGCCTCCCCACGAATATAAAGCCCTTTCCGTCTTCCCGTGCTTCCCGGAAAGAGGATCTTACGCGTCCTCCAGGCAGACGACGCCGGGCAGGGCCTTGCCCTCCAGGAACTCAAGGGACGCGCCGCCGCCGGTGGAGATATGGGTGATCTTGTCGGCAAAGCCCAGCTGCTCCACAGCCGCCGCGCTGTCGCCGCCGCCCACGATGCTCACCGCGCCGGAGTCGGCCACGGCGCGGGCCACGGCGCGGGTGCCCTCGGCAAAGCGGTCGAACTCGAACACGCCCATAGGGCCGTTCCAGACCACGGTGCCGGCGCCGGCGATGGCCTTCTCATACAGCGCCGCGGTCTTGGGTCCGATATCGACGCCCATCCAACCGTCGGGGATGGCGTCCGCGTCCACGGTCTTGGCGTTGGCGTCGGCGGCAAGCCGGTCGGCGATGACGGTATCCACCGGCAGAAGCAGCTCCACGCCCTTGGCCTTGGCGTCGTTTATCATCTTCCCGGCGAAGTCCACCTTGTCCGCCTCCAGCAGACTGGCGCCCACCTCATGACCCATAGCCTTGATGAACGTATAGGCCATGCCGCCGCCGATGATTATCTTGTCGGCCTTGGTCAGCAGGTTCTCGATAACGGCGATCTTGTCGGAGACCTTCGCGCCGCCCAGGATGGCCACGAAGGGCCGGGCGGGGTCCTCCAGGGCCTTGCCCATAATAGACAGTTCCTTGCCGATCAGAAAGCCGCTGACGGCGGGCAGATAGGCGGCAACGCCGACGGTGGAGGCATGGGCGCGATGGACCGTGCCGAAGGCGTCGGACACATAAAGCTCCGCCATATCGGCCAGGGCCTTGGCAAAGCCGGCGTCGTTCTTTTCCTCACGGATATCAAACCGCAGATTCTCCAGAAGCATGATCTGGCCAGGCTGGAGGGCGGCGGCCTTGGCCCGGGCATCCTCGCCGATGGTGTCGGCGGCAAAGATGACCTCCTTCCCCAAAAGCTCGCTCAGCCGGTCGGCCACGATCCTCAGACTCAGATTGGGCTTGATCTCACCCTTGGGCTTGCCCAGATGGGAGCAGGCGATCACGGCGGCGCCGTTATCCAGCAGATACCGGATAGTGGGCAGGGCGGCGCGGATGCGCTTATCGTCCTTGATGGCCCCGGTCTGTTTGTCCTGGGGCACGTTAAAGTCGCAGCGCAGCAGCACTTTCTTCCCCTTGACGTCTACCTGGGTCACTGTTTTCTTGTTGTAGTTCATGCTTATGTCCTCCATATAAATGGTTTATAACGATCCAAGCTCGTCCTCGACGGACAGGATGCCTGTCTCCAGCAGGCCCGGGAACCCCTGCCGCCGCAGGACGTCATACAGAACGATGGATGCGGAGCTGGCCAGATTCAGGCTTCTGGCCCTGGGCTTCATCGGTATGCGGATGCACCGGTCAAGATATCTCTCCATCAGCGCCTCCGGCAGCCCGGACGTCTCCCGCCCGAACATCAAAGCCGCATCGGCCCCAAAATCCGCCTGGACATAGCTTCTGGGCGCTTTCGTGCTCAAAAGCCACAGGTCCTCGTCCCCGTTCCGCTCCAGATATTCGTCCACATCCTCATAGACATATACATCCACCAGACGCCAATAGTCCAGTCCGGCCCGTTTCACGGCGGCATCGGAGATGTCAAAGCCCAGCGGCCTGATAAGGTGCAGGCTGGCCCCTGTGGCGGCGCAGGTGCGGGCGATGGCGCCGGTGTTCTGGGGTATCTCAGGGGCATACAGAACGATGCTGTTCATAGCCAATATTTCTCCCAAAGACAGCGGAGACAGCGTATACCCGCCGCCAAGATCGTTTATTCTATCACTAACTCTTTTCTTATTATAAACCATTCATAGCATTTTTCAAGGAATTTTTGACACTTTAGCCTTTCTATTGAAAATTCAAATGCTTTTATGTATAATATTTTGGTAATATTTGAGGTGACCAGGATGGATACATTATATTTAATCGTTCCCTGCTACAATGAGGAGGTCTGTCTGCCGGAGACAGCGCCCGTATTCCGAGATAAGACGGCGTCCCTCATCTCCGCGGGGGCCATCGGGCCGGACAGCCGCGTTCTGATGGTGGACGACGGCTCCTCCGACGGCACATGGGCGCTCATCCGCCAGCTCCATGAAACAGACCCGCTCTTCTGCGGCCTGCGCCTGCGGCCAAACCGGGGGCACCAGAACGCCGTGATGGCCGGTCTCATGGAGGCCAGGAGCAGAGCGGATATCACCATCAGCATCGACGCCGACCTGCAGGACGATATAAACGCCGTCGATGAGATGGTAGAAAAGCACCGCGAGGGCTATCACATCGTGTGCGGCGTGCGAAACAGCCGGGCGTCCGACACCTTTTTAAAACGCTTCACCGCTCAGAGCTACTATGCCGTCATGAATCTGTTCGGCGCAAAGGTCATATTCGATCACGCGGATTTCCGCCTGATGGATAAGACCGCCCTGGACAGGCTCTCCTATTACCACGGGGACGATCTGTTCCTCCGGGGACTCGCCACCCGCCTGGGGCTGGATATCGCCACCGTAGCCTATGAGCGGACGCCCCGGGCCGCCGGAGAGAGCAAATATACGCTCCGCAAGATGACAAAGCTGGCTCTTCACGGTTTTACCTGCGGCCGGTGCAGGCCCCAGGACACGCCCCGGCCGGACGACCCCCACATCGCGGAGCGGTTGTTTTCGTGAATACGTATCCTCTTTTCCCCGGAAAAGAGGATACTTTTTATATAAATTGCAAAAAAGTTGATTTGTATCCAAAAATTTTTGAATAAACTATTGTTTATTCATTTTGAAAGTTTTATAATCCATCCAAGCAGCGAAATGAAAG
>CAZVRP010000052.1:0-3392 GCA_964630255.1 uncultured Oscillospiraceae bacterium
CGATGCAGACGAACTCCGCGATGGTACGGCCAAGCTGGACCTGTGTGGCCGACCAGGCGCTGTAGCTGGTGATGATGTTCAGGTGGTCGTTCTGAAGGCCGGAATACATGAACATCAGGACGATGCCCAGGATGTTGAACGCGATAACATACGCGCCAAATTTTTTATTCTTTAACATTTACGCTTTCCTCCTATTATTAATTGTGACGCGGGACTCAGTCTTCCTTTTTGGCAGGCTTGGCCTTGCCGAAGGAAAGCATCAGAACGGCGCCCACTACCACGATCACGATGAGCATGGTGATCTCGATGCCGGCCCAGTTGTGCGCCTCAGGGTCGTAGTTGGGGTTGGCGAGAGCGGCGGCCTCTTCGGCCTCCTCGGACGCCTCCGCAGAGGCCTCGCCCTGGACCGCCTCGCTGTAGTAGTAGACGGCGTTGCCCTCGGTGGCGTCCAGCACGTCGCCGCAGTTGGCGCACATCCAGGTGCCGTAGGAGGCGAAGGTGCCGTCCTCGTTCTGCACCGCGTCATACTGGTACGCGTAGTCGTGGCCGGTAGCAGCGGCCAGAAGCTCGCCGCACACGGTACAGACCACGCCCTCCGTGCAGGTGGGCGCCTCGGCGCTGGGCACGTGGCCTGTGGCCGGGATGGGCTCGGAATATGTATCGCCGCAGACGGAGCAGGTGTAGACCGTGGCGCCGTCCTCCGTGCAGGTGGGCTCTGTCACCGCGGCCACATAGTCGTGCTGGCCGGTGGGCAGGGTCTCCACCGTGTAGGTCAGGCCGCAGTCGCTGCAGGTGTAGGTCAGCAGACCCTTATCCACGCAGGTGGCCGCTTTGGTGACCTCTACGACGAAGTTGTGATTTTCCTGAGCCGTCGCGGCGGCCGCCGCGGCGATGCCCGCCACATCGGCAGACTCCGCCGCCGCGGGCGCCTCCCCGGAGGCCAGGGCCGGGCAGACCAGAATGGCTGCCATGACGATGAACGCAAGAATTTTCTTCATAACTGTGTCTCCCTTATCTTCTAAATAGGATAATGCTTATTGAATTGTAACATAAGTTTGCCGAATTGCCAATATATTTTCTGTCAAATTTATAATTTTGCAATCTGTTGTTACGATGATAACAGACTGTAGGGCCCATTTTCCGGCCCGCCGGGCGGCAGCGACAAAATTTTCATCCGGAATCTGTGGATATTGCACAAATACCCGGCGAAACGCGGGAAAAACAGGGAAAAAGACCTGTCCGGGGATACGGCCCGCAGGCTATGTAGCGGCCTTGGGCTCCAGGGAGAAGATGGCCGGGCAGTCGCAGGGGGCGGGGCGGTGAAAGCGGTCGAAATACCGGTCCAGGACCTCCTGGATCACCTGGCTGGGATACCGCTGCTGGAAGGTGTCCTCCAAAAGCCTGGCCTGGCCCCACTTGGGCAGACCGTGCAGCAAGGTGAAGTGGAGCAGAAAATCGTACAGCTCCCAGGGCTCCTCGTCCGCCCCCAACACCGCCCGGATAGGAATCGAGAGCTCCCGGTCCCCGCAGGTGTTGGCGTATGTGCGCAGCACCAGCCGGACCGCGCTCCGGGGGATGGTGGCGTTCACAGCGTAGTGCTCCGGGGCGGCCCCCTCCAGACAGCGGGCCGTCAGATCGGCGGCGTCCACCGCGAGGCCGCCCTGGCCCGCGCCCAGGGTCGCGCCCATCCGGCCGGCGATCCGCTCCGCCGGCAGCCCGGCAGCCGTTACATGGATGTTCTTTCTGGACAGCTTCAGCCGGTCCACCGCCGCCGCGCATACGCACAGGGCCAGCAGAGATGAGGCGTCCTCCCCCACCTTCAGGCTCAGCTGGGTGGCCCCCCGGACCAGCATCCGCCGGCCCAGGGCGTCCGCCTGGAGCCGCAGAATGCGGGGCAGCATCTCCGGGAAGGGCGTCCAGGGGGTCAGGGGCTGACTGTCCACTACCCCTTCCTCCGGGTGCTTGGCGTCCCGCCTCGGCACCGTCACCACGGCGGACACATACCCGTCCTCGCTTTTGAGCAGCCTGCCGTTCTGGGCGATGACGCACTGGCCGGTGTAGACTTGGCCCCCGTCGCCCCCCAGAGGACAGGCCATGACCACCAGGGCCATGTTCTCATAGCTGGCCATAGCCGCCAGCTCCTCGTTCTCATACCGGGAGGTGGCCGTGGCCGGCCGGTCCGCCGAGCAGCACAGGATGTCCGGCTCCTGGGGCCGGACCAGCTCCTCCGCCGTCAGAGACGGACGCAGCAGCGGATACACCGCCATCTTCCCCGCCTGGCGCTCGATGGCGCCCCGGTTCATGTCCTCCGGCAGACCCGCCGGCAGCACCAGGATGGCCGCCCCGTCTTCCCGGGCCCGGCTGATGACAGCCAGGACGTTTCCCATGTTCTGCCCCGGCCGGCCCGGAAATATCTCCGGCGCCGCCGCGGCCACTTTGATCCGCACAGGCTCAGCCCCTTTCAAATGTGATGAGGTCCTCGGGAAAATACCGCAGGATGGCGGAGCGGCCCACCACGAAATGCTCGCTGTCGATGGTGACGGTGACCGTATCTCCGGTCACTTCCGCGGCCATATCATAGTCCGGCAGCGCCGGGAACACCTGCTCCTCCAGCTCCCGGACCAGGACCGTCAGGTCCTCCTCATAGGCGGCCCGCTCCGGCGGGACATAGCCCGGGATGGGGTCCCGGCCCGCCGTCAGGCATACCGCCGCCGCCAGCACAGCCAGCACGAGGAACAGCGCGCACCCCGCCGGGCGGATGCTCTTGACGAACCCCTGCCCGGCCGTGAGCTTCGGCTCCCGCTCCCGGGGCGGTCTTTCCTCTTCCAACTCAGTATTTGACGCGCTCCGCGATATACGCGGCCACGCTGTCCGCGGGGATGCGCACCTGCTCCATGCTGTCCCGCTCCCGGACGGTCACGCAGTTGTCCGCCGCCGTCTCGCCGTCGCCCACGGTCTGGAAGTCCAGCGTCACGCAGAACGGCGTGCCGATCTCATCCTGCCGGCGGTAGCGCTTGCCGATGGAGCCTGTCTCGTCGTAATCGCAGGAAAACTCCTTGCTGAGCTTCGCGTGCAGCTCCTTTGCCGGGCCGGCGAGCACGTCCTTTTTGGAAAGGGGCAGCACCGCGCACTTATAGGGCGCCAGCTGGGGGTGCAGGTGCAGCACCGTGCGGATGTCGGGAGCGCCCTTCTTGTCCACGCCCACCTGCTCCTCGTCGTAGGCGTCGATCAGGAAGGCCAGCATCACCCGGTCCGCCCCCAGGCTGGGCTCGATGACGTAGGGGACGAAGCCCTCCGCCATGCCCTCCTCCTTGTATTCCATCTTCTCCCCGGAGAAGGTCTGGTGCTGGGTCAGGTCATAGTCCGTCCGGTCCGCGACGCCCCACAGCTCG
>CAZVRP010000052.1:3402-11409 GCA_964630255.1 uncultured Oscillospiraceae bacterium
CCCAGCCGAAGGGGAACAGGAACTCAAAGTCCGTGGTGGCCTTGGAGTAGAAGCTCAGCTCCTCCGGGGTGTGGTCCCGCAGACGCAGATACTCATCCGTCATGCCAAGCTCCAAAAGCCAACGGTGGCAGAAGTCCCGCCAGTAGTCGAACCACTCCAGGTCCGTCCCCGGGGCGCAGAAGAACTCCAGCTCCATCTGCTCGAACTCCAGGATGCGGAAGGTGAAGTTGCCCGGGGTGATCTCGTTGCGGAAGCTCTTGCCGATCTGGCAGATGCCGAAGGGCAGCTTCTTCCGGGTGGTGCGAAGCACGCTCTTGTAGTCCACAAAAATGCCCTGGGCGGTCTCCGGCCGCAGATATACGTCCGTGCCGCTCTCCTCCGTCACCCCCTGGTGGGTCTTGAACATCAGGTTGAACTTCTTGATATCGGAGAAATCCGTGGCGCCGCAGCCGGGGCACGGGATGGCGCGCTCCCGGATGTAGGCCACCATCTCCTCGTTGGTCAGGGCCTCCACGTTCACATCTGTCCCCGTCTCCCTCGCCCACTCCTCGATGAGCTTATCCGCCCGATGGCGGCGCTTGCAGCCCTTGCAGTCGATCAGCGGGTCGTTGAAGTTGGTCACGTGCCCCGACGCCTCCCAGACCCGGGGATTCATCAGGATGCCCGCGTCCAGGCCCACGTTGTAAGGACTCTCCTGGACGAACTTTTTCCACCAGGCGTTCTTCACGTTCTGCTTCATCAGCACGCCCAGAGGACCGTAATCCCAGGAGTTGGCCAGGCCCCCGTATATCTCGGAGCCGGCGAAGATGAAGCCCCGGTTCTTGCACAGGGCCACGATCTTGTCCATGGTCTTGTCTTGCGCTTTCATTGGCATGATTCGTTACTCCTTATCGGATGGTATTTGCAATTTCGGTTCGCTGTATTCCATGGTCCCCAGCTCGTCCAGCGTCCGCTCGAAGGCGGGGATGAAATTCTCCAGGAAGTAGTCCACCTCCGGCATGCCGTAGCCCCGGAGGGTGTCCAGGCTCTTGCGCTCCGCCTGCAGGAACTCGTCGTTCCCCGCCCGGCGCTCCTCGACGCACTTGATGTAGGCGGAGAGCTTGTCGGCCGCCTTCACCAGAGGCCTTATCTCCGGGTCCGGCTCGGCAAGCAGCGGCCCATAGGCCGGGCGCAGCGCCTCCGGCAGCATGGATAAAAGCCGCTCCGCCGCCGCCGCCTCCACCTTCCGGTAGGCCGTCATGATGTCCGGGTCGTAATATTTGATGGGCGTGGGCAGGTCCCCGGTGAGGATCTCCCCGGCGTCGTGGAATATGGCGGCCGTGGTCACGGCGTCCACGTCGCAGGGCTTCCCCAGCACGTCCCGGCGTATCACCCCCAGGGCGTGGGCCAGCACCGCCACCATGTGGCTGTGCTCCTGGACGTTCTCCGGCGTCACCGAGCGCATCAGCGCCCAGCGGCCGATGTTCTTCATCCTGGCGATCAGGGCATAAAAGTTATACACGCCGCGCCTCCCCCCTGTCCTTCCCGGCCCCGGACAGATGCCGGCCCGCGGCCAGGCCCGGCGCCCGGGGCTCCCCAGCCATGACGGGCGGCAAAAGCAGCGGCGCGCGCCGCCGCTCCGGGCCGGCGGCCATGTCGGATCTATCGGTGTCTGTCACGGCGGCCTCGTCTTCTCTCATGATACGCAGTACCATTTACTATAACATAAGCGCCCCGGGATTTCAATCCGTTTTCACCCCCGCAGGACGCAAAAAGCACTTGTGAATTAGGCGCGATCGTTGTATAATGAACACATCTTAATATTGGAAAGGAGTTATCCCATGAAAAAGTTTCTAGCGATCCTCTGCGCCCTGGCTCTGGTATGCAGCCTGGGCACGGCGGCCCTCGCCTCCGGAGAGGCCAGCGACGATTCCTCGACCGAGTCCGCCGCGGCCTATGAGCCAGGTACCGTCACGGAAAATCCCGACGGCTCCGTCACCGTCACCGGCGGCGTCACCGAGACCGTGGCCGCCGACACCCTTATCCTGGAGGACGTGGGCCCCGTGGACGGCGCCCTGCTCACCCTCACCGTGGACGGGGTGGAGACTCCCGTGGCCGACGGCACCTATGAAAACGCCGTCCTCACCGTCACCGGCTATATCCATCAGGACGACGGCCTGTATACCGGCGCCATGACCGCCTCCGCCGGCACCGCCTGGCGCGCCGCCGCGGTCATCGACGGCGGCAGCGTGGACGCCGCCAACTCCGTTACCGCCGCCCTCCAGGCCGGCGCGGTGTCCGATACCAGCGCCTCCGGCGTGGTCATCGACTCCGACGGCGAGCACTTCAACGGCTTCATCATCAACGACTCCGACTACACCATCGACGGCATGTTCATGACCGCCGACGGCTCCGGCGGCAACGACTTCACCGGCTTTGGCGCCGGCGTGGCCAATACCGGCGCTTCCAACACCACCATCAACGGCCTGGTGTTCATCGGCGGCGGCGCGCTCCGCCACGGCGTGTTCGTGGGCGGCTCCAGCTCCGATCTGGACCTGACCGTGTCCGTCAACAACTCCTTCATCAAGGCCAACGGCTCCCTCTATGAGTCCAACACCACCGGCATGAGCGCCTGCCCCTGGATGCTGGGCATCAGCCCCGATGGCCACGCCCGCGCCACCATGGCCGACGGCTTCGCCCGGGTCAGCTATAACAACTGCATCCTCCTGTCCGACGGCTGGGGCATCCTCTCCACCGATGATGTGTCCGCCCCCGATAACTGGGGCGAGCTCACCCTGAGCCTGTCCGTCAACGACTCCGTGGTGGACGTGACCACCGAGTCCAGCGACGACCCCAGCGCCTACGCCACCTATGCCATCGGCGCCTGCCACAACTACTTCAACCGCTGCGTCATCGGCAACGCCATGGGCTCCGACCTTTACAACGCCAACGTGGCCAGACTGGCCGACTACGGCGTGGATTACAGCTATCCCACCGTGGAGTACGGCCTGACCTACGCCTCCGTGGTCGCCAATGAGACCGCCGGCGTCAGCTTCACCGACAGCACCATCAACACCAAGTACGGCGTCATGTACCACAAGACCAACAACGTCCGCTTCCCCGACGGCGAGGGCAACGTGTCCGAGGAGGGCGGCACCGAGGCCGTCAATTCCACCTTTAAGACATACGGCGCGGCCTTCCTCATCAAGGCCTGCACCCCCGTCATCGACGTCACCAACTGCCTGTTTGAGCCCGAGAAGGGCGTCATCGTCCAGCTTATGACCTGCGACGACCCCGGCATGGGCGCCGAAAACTTCTCCGAGGCCCTGTTCACCGACGCCGACGCCTTCGCCAACGCCGTGGAGGCCGACCCGGACTACGATCCCTATGACTACAACCTGATCTCCCGCACCCTGCTGAACACCGACGTGGAGAACTATATCAACGACGTGCAGGTGTCCTTCGCCGACTGCAACGACGAAAACGGCACCGCCCTGAACGGCGACTTCTATAACTCCATCAGCGTGTCCACCACCGGCGAGGGCATGACCTGGTTCGGCCAGAACCTGATCCTCTCCTTCGATAACTGCGACGTCAACGGCAACGCCTCCTCCTCCAGCGCCCTGCATGTGGAGTACGGCTACTACACCGACGACGCCGGCAACGTCATCGACGCCGGCGATACGGCCTCCGCCATCGCCGCCGGCGCCACCGTCGGCGTCATCGACAGCGACACCGCCACCCTCCTGGGCAACCTGGACAACACCCCCACCAAGACCGTCAACAACGGCGTCTGGGTCAAGCTCGCCAACGGCTCTGTCTGGACCCCCGACGAGACCTGCTACATCACCCGCCTGGAGGTGGATGACACCTCCTCCGTCAACGGCTCCGTCACAGTGGACGGCGCGGCCGTGGACGTGGAGCCCGGCACGGTCTACACCGGCGAGATCGTGGTGACCCCCGCCGCCACCGCGGCCGCGCCCGCCAGCGCCGAGCCCTCCGGCGAGGCCAGCATGGGCTGACGCCCCGGTTTTCCATCTCGAACACAGCATAACGACAGTGCGGCCTTTTCGGCCGCACTGTTTTGAAAAAAGGAACGTTTTTATGGCCTGTCCATTCCTCGACCGGGCCCGGTGGGTCACGGACAAGTATATACTGATTATGCTGGGGCTGTTCCCCCTGTTCGTGGGCTTCAGCGGCTATGGGAACATAACGGCCTCCAAGTTCTGGTTCTTCGCCGCCGCCACCGGGGTCTGGGCCCTGGCGGCGCTGGTCCTGCTCATAGGGGGCCTGGCGGCGGGAGAGCGGTACGCCCTGCGCGTCCGCCCGGCCCATCTGGCCGTGGGGATATACCTGGCGGTGTGCGGTCTGTCCGCCGCCGCGTCCGGCTATGGCGTGGTGTGTCTGACGGGGGCCAACCGGTACGACGGCTACCTGACCATGCTGCTGTATGGGCTAATCTTCTTCGGGACGTCCTGGCTGGCCGTCCCCCGGCGGCGCTATGCCTGGGCGCTGGGCCTCTCCGCCGGGATATGCTGCGCCATTGCCCTGCTGCAGCTCGCCGGTCTGGACCCCTTCCGGCTTTACCCCGAGGGGACAAATTATTATGATAAGTATATCGCCTATAACAGCGCGTTTTTGGGCACCATCGGAAACGCGGGCCTGTTTGCGGCCTATCTGTGCCTGGCCGGGCCGCTGCTGACGGTGTTCGCCGCCCTGTCGGACCGGCGGAGGGACAGGCTGCTGCTCATCCCCGCCGGGCTGTGCCTGGGGCTGCTGCTGGCCTGCGACGTGGACGCCGGGGTCCTGGCCCTGGCCGGGTGCGCGCTGGTGAGCGTTCCGGTGGTCCTGCGGCGGCATGGACGGGCGGCGGCCCTGGTCAGCGCCGCCGCCGTGCTGGCGGGGCTGGCGGTCCTGTGGTTTTGGCCCGGGGAGAGCGGCACGGTCTATGAGATAAGTCAGGTCCTCCACGGCCGCCTGTCCGACGAGTTCGGCTCCCACCGGGGCCAGATATGGAAGCAGGCGTGGGAGCTGTTCAGGCAAAAGCCCTGGCTGGGGAGCGGGCCGGGCACCGCCTCCCTGCGGTTCGATATCCTCTGGTACAGCGACGTGCGCGGCCAGACCGTTTCCGTCACCAACGCCCACAACGTATATCTGGGGCATCTGGTGAACGTGGGGGCGCTGGGACTGGCCGGGTACCTGGCCGCCATCGTCTGCGCCGCCGTCACATGGCTCCGCCGGCGCCACACGGGGGCGCTGTATCCCGCCCTGGGGGCGGCCATGGTATGCTATCTCATCCAGGACTTCTTCGGCCTGGGCCTGTGCATCACCGCCCCCATGCTGTGGGTGGTCTGGGGCCTTTTGGAGACGCCGGCCTCCGGTGAGATCTCCGAAATTACAGAATGAGCGCCCCCGCCGGATGGCGGAGGCGCTTGCTTCTTATCGGTTTTTTGTTATCAGGTGTCGGTTTCGGAATCGCTCCCTCCCGGGTCCGGGGTGACGGTATCGGTGTTGGAGTCCTCGCCGCCGGTGGAAGGCGCCTCTGTATAGGAGGGCTGGGCGGTGCTGGTGGTGGTGGGCTGGGCGGTGCTGGTGGTGGTAGGCTGGGCGGTGCTGGTGGTGGTGGGCGGCACGCTGCCGCCGCTGTTTTCGCTGTTGCCGCCGTTATCGCTGGGCGAGGGAGACGGGGACGCGCTGGCCTCCGGCGTCTCGGTGGGAGCCGGCGTGGCCGTGGCCTCCGCCTCCGCCTCGGTCGCGGCCGAGGCGGCCGGGGCCTTGCCGATCACGCGGGTCACCCTGCCGCTGTACCGGCCCATGAAGGTGAACACCACCACGGTGGTGTCATCGTCGATCACATAGCTGTCCACTGTGTAGTCCGTTCCCAGGGTCAGCACCGTGCCGCCGTCTGTGACGGTCAGCGCCGTCAGGTCCGTATCGGCGTCGATGGCGGGGATAGAGATCATGGAGCCCTCCGCCGCCGGGGCGTCCGCAGGCAGCTCCATCTCCTCGTCCAGCCGGAAGAGCATGAACGTCAAAGCGTCCCCCTCCTCGGAGGAGACCGTCATGCGCAGGGTGTCACAGGAGACGGCGACCGCCGTCCCGTCCGCGGCGCCGTCCTCATCCGGCTCATCGCCGTCTTCACCGCTCTCCTCCTGGGCCGCTGTGAGCTGGGCGGAGGTCATCTCCAGGGCGTTGACATAATAACGGGTGGAGTCGATCCGGTAGCTGAGAGCCAGGGTGTCCCCCCCTGCCGCCGCCGCGTCGTCATACAGCCAGCGGGTGCGGAAGCTGTCGTCGTCCAGGACCACGTTCTCATCGCCGTCGTCCAGGTTCAGATACCGGTCGTTGTTTTTCAGGGAGTAGCGGTATTCGTCGTTATAATACTCCGAATACGCCTCCCAGAGCATGCCCTCCGTCACGGGGCCGGTCAGGTAATATGTGCCGTCCTCCGCCTGGGCGACGCTCGCCTCCACGGTCCGCAGACTGCCGCCGTCCAGATTCACCAGCACCTGGGCGGGTATCAGGCTGACAGCGGACTCGCCGGAGTCGTCCGTCTCCTCGGGCTGATCGGCCTCCACGTAGTCGATGGCCACATCGCCGCTCTCGCCGTCCCCGGCCCCGTCATCCGCCGTCTCGGGCAGGGACGATACCATGGCAAGCACGTACACGCCGCCGCTCTCCAGCTCGTCCGCCTGGACGAATACGCCGTCCTGCACCGTGGCATAGGCGCCGTAATCCACCGGGACGATGGTCTCCGGCGTGGGTTCCGGCGTAGGCTCCGGCGTGGCCGTGGGCTCCGGCGTGGCCGTGGGCTCCGGCGTGGCCGTGGGCTCCGGGTCGGAGCTTATCACCTCAAAGGCAAAGGGGGACAGACTTTCCACCGGGAAAGAGACCGTGTGGTCCGCGATCAGATATGTGCCGATCAGCTCCCACTCGCCGTCGTGGTTATAGTGGTGGACCGCCAGACCGTCGCCATCGGAGAAGCTGGGGTCCGTCACCGAAACGATCAGCGGATAAGAAGGCTCCTTGCTGCCCTCCCAGGAGATGTCCAGGGTGATCAGCTCGGCGTCGTCCGCCACCGTGTCCGGGCGCTGATCGCTCTCCGTCACGGTGATCTCGCCCGCCACGTTCTTCGCGCTGCTGTCCTGGGCCGCGACCTCCGTGGTGATGCCGGGGGCCACGTCCGCTGTCGAGCCGCTCCCAATGCGGTCCATGAGCGTGGGCGCCACCAGGATGACAAGCACGATGACGATCACCGCCAGCACCGCCGCCAGGACCCATATCATCCATTTGGATGAAGTGCCGCTTTGCACAGAATGATTTCCAGACATATCATCACTACCTTATCTTAGAATCTGGACCATTATAAACGACTTCAGAGAAAAATACAACAAAAAATTACGAAAAATTACGTAATGGTTAATATTTTTTCAAAAAAAGGGTGGAAATGAAGAAATTTCGCGGCCATCCGAAATTTTTCTTGACATGAGGATGAGAAGTTAGTATAATCAAAAAGCTCGCGGCCGAGTAGTTCAGTCGGTTAGAACGCCGGCCTGTCACGCCGGAGGTCGAGGGTTCAAGTCCCTTCTCGGTCGCCAGCTGCTGTAGCTCAGTCGGTAGAGCGCGTCATTGGTAATGACGAGGTCGGCGGTCCGAATCCGCCCAGCAGCTCCACGATAAACCCAGTGATTTCAAGCCCTTTCGGGTTTGGTCACTGGGTTTCGTGTCATCTTGGGCGGGCGGCTTCATGACCCGCGCCGGACGGCCGCCGGACAGAGCGTTATTTTTGCTTTCTGTCTCCGGTCAGGATATTCAGCAAAACATACCCGGCGATCAGCACAAGAACCGCCCCGATCAGCACCTGATACATGGTACTCAGCTCCACCCTGGTATCAAAGAAGTAGATATTGCAGTCTACGCTGTCTTTGATAGCCTCCAACACCTGCTCCGGGAAGCCCTGCTCCCCCATCTGGGCAAACACGCCCCGGAGAAGGTGATTGCGCAGGAGAGAGGTGCCGTATGTACCGG
>CAZVRP010000053.1:0-11375 GCA_964630255.1 uncultured Oscillospiraceae bacterium
AAAAGCCCTCCTGCGCAACACTCCATGAAATAGTATAGCACAAGGGGCTTTTAGCATCAATATTAAATTGTAATTCGTGATATATTATTCTTTGACTTTTAGCCCTACAGCCCCAGCATCCACATAGCGAAGCGGAAGTAGATGAGCAGACTCAGCGCGTCCACAATGGTGGTGATGAAGGGGGAACTCATTACCGCCGGGTCGAAGCCAAGCTTCTCTGCCAGCATGGGCAGCGTACAGCCTACGATCTTGGCGCATATTACCGTGCATATCATGGTCAGGCTTACCACCGCCGCCACTGTGACGGTGATGCCGCTATGGTGCAGCAGCATTCTGTCCACCAGAAGCATCTTCACAAAGTTCACCGCTGCCAGGGCCGCGCCACACAGGACCGCTACCCGTATCTCTTTCCATACGACCCGGAAAAAGTCGGAGAATGCAATGTCGTTCAGGGATATGCCGCGGATGACGGTGACGCTGGCCTGGGAGCCGGAATTGCCGCCGGTATCCATGAGCATGGGGATATAGGCCGTAAGCACCGCCGCCGCGGCCAGAGCCCCCTCAAAGTGGGCGATGATCTGGCCGGTGAAGGTGGCGGAGATCATCAGAAGCAGCAGCCATGGGATGCGGGATTTGAAGGTTTCCCATATAGTGGTCCTCAGATATGGCTTGTCGGTGGGGGTGACGCCGCCCATGATCTCGATGTCCTCGGTGGTCTCGGTCTCCATGACCTCCATGGCGTCATCGACGGTGATGATGCCCACCAGGCGGTTTTCATTGTCCACCACCGGCAGAACGGTGAAGTTGTACTTGGTGAACATGGCCGTGGCGTCCTCCTGGTCCAAGAGGGTGCCCACGGAGATGACGTTCTCCTCCATGATATCGGAGAGCACGTCGTCATCCTCGGCCAGGATGAGGGTGCGGATGGAGACGGTGCCCAGCAGATGGCGGCCGTCGTCGATGATGTAGCAGTTGTTGATGGTCTCCTTATCGGTGCCGGTGCGCTTGATGCGCTTGACGGCGTCGGCCACGGTCATGGTGGGCAGCAGGTCCACGTATTCCGTGGTCATGATGGAGCCGGCGGAGTCCTCCGGGTACTGCAGGATGTTGTTGATGAGCTTGCGGGTCTCCGGGTCCGCCTGGCGCAGGATGCGCCGGACCACGTTGGCGGGCATCTCCTCCACCAAGTCCACCGCATCGTCCACGTACAGCTCGTCCACGACCTCCTTCAGCTCGCTGTCGGAGAAGCCGCGGATGAGAAGCTCCTGAGAATTGGCGTCCATCTCCACGAAGGTCTCTGCCGCCTCGTCTTTGGGCAGCAGCCGGAACAGCAGGGGCAGCATATGCTCATCCAGTTCGTCGAAGAGGGCGGCGATGTCCGCCGGATTCATGGTCACAAGGATGTCCCGCAGGGCGGGGTATTTTTTTTGTTCCGCCAGAGCGCCGATGGCAGTCTCCAGCGAGAGAGCGCGTTCAGCCATTGTCCTTCCTCCTTTCATAGCATGCCCGGCGGGGCCGGGCCATTGCGGATCTCTTATCCGCCAGGCAGGAGTAAGGCACAAGAAAGCCGTGATAGGTCAGCGGGCGACGAACGCCCGCCGTGTTCGGCCTCGTTCTGTGCCGGTACTGTTGCCTGCGTCCATCGTTCCACTTCCTTTCAAATGATGATTATGGTGACGGGGTTCAAAGCTCCGTCAGCAGCAGAGCTGACAGAGCTTCCACCGTATCTGCGATCCAGGCCGCGCCGGCGGCCTCCAGTTCCGCCCGGCCGCCATAGCCATAGGCCACGCCCACGCAGGGAATGGAGCATTCCCGGGCCCCTTCCACATCGTGTAGCCGGTCCCCGATCATAAGGGCGCGGGACATATCCACGCCGCAGGCGTCCCGCGCACGGCGGATCACGTCCGCCTTGGCGTTGTCCACCTCGGGGTCGCTGCCGGAGATGATCTCAAAATACTTGGCAAGGTCAAAGTGCTCAACGATGCGCTCCGAAAAGCCTGTGGGTTTGGTGGTGGCGACGTATAGCTTCCGGCCCTGTTTTTTCAGGGCGGCCAGCAGCTGGGGCATGCCTGGGTAGACTTCATTCTCAAAAAGCCCCACTGACCCGAAGTATTCCCGATAATCGGCCAAAAACCGCCGGGCCTCCTCCGGGGACAGGCCCCAGAACTCCTCGTAGCTTTTGGGCATGGGCGGACCAATGAATTTGTAGTAGTCCTCGTTTTTGCCGGGCTCCATGCCCCACTTTTTCCGGGCGTATATGATGGCGTTGGTGATGCCTAGAGCGGGGTCCGTCAGGGTCCCGTCCAGGTCAAAGAAGAGGTGTTCGTATCGCATCCGCAGGGTTCTCCATAAGGGGACATATCTTGTCTGCTCATAAGCGAGCACTTTATTTTAACACGGCATACGCGGATTGTAAAAAGACAATTTAGAAACAAAACCGCCACCGTGCAAAGCCCGTTATTCTGCTCACCAGGGCTGGGGGACGCCGTTTTTTACGAGCCATGCGTTGTCCGCCAGAGCGGCCATGGGGCTGTCCGAACGAGAGTCAGACCAGAAGCCCTCCACATGGGCATCCGGATAGGCGGCGCGGAAACGGCGGACCTTCTCCGGGCCATGACAGTTCTCCCCTCGATACAGGCCGGTGGCCTGCTCCACAGGGGAGGCGATCAGATCAAAGCCCAGCGCATCGGCCACAGGCCGCAGAAGAAACTCCGGCGAGGCGGAGATGATAAGGTCGTCATCCCGCCGCTGGGCCAGATACCAGGGGCGCACGTCCCCGATATGGGCCGTCCAGAAGCGCGCCGGCGCATCCGCCGGCACATGGCCGAGAAAGCGGTAAAAGATCTGCTTGCACCGGGTCTTGCTCTTGAGCCGGAGTCCCAGACAGAAAAAGGCCCAGGCCGCCGCGGGCAGCTCCAGCCACACGCCGGGATAGCGGGCCAGGCACCAGCCGTAAAATTGAACGGTGCTGTCCACGGGGTAGATGGTCTTGTCAAAATCGTACACGTTCATGCTCTGATGATACCCGCTTCGGGGCGGCTCGTCAAGAGCGGAGAAGTAACCTTTTGTTATTTGACAGGGGCGGTCAAACATGATACCATCTTAAAGGTTAAGGAGTATGCGATGGATATTCTGTTCAAAAACGCGATGGTGTATCAGGACGGGGTCTTCGCCCGCCGGGACGCGCTGTTCCGGGCGGGTCGTCTCATGTTTTCCCGCCGCCCGGTTCCCGGCGGCGTGCCGGTGGCGGACGGCCGCAGTATTTGTATTTTGCCCGGCTTGGCGGATGTGCACGTGCATTTCCGCGAGCCGGGTTTTTCCTATAAAGAGACCATAAGGACAGGCTCGCTGGCGGCGGCCCGGGGCGGCTATACGGCGGTGTGCCCCATGCCCAACCTGGACCCGGTGCCCGACAGCCTGGAAAGCTTGGAACAAGAGATGGAGTTCATCCGTCGGGACGCGGCCATCGCCGTGATCCCCTATGGGGCCATCACGAAAGGCGAGGCGGGGACGGAGCTGGCGGATATGGCCGCCATGGCCCCCTTCACCGCAGGCTTTTCCGACGACGGGAAGGGCGTCCAGAACCGGGATATGATGGAGCGGGCTATGGCGGAGGCAAAGGAGCTGGGCAAGGTCGTGGCCGCTCACTGCGAGGACAACGCCCTGCTCCGCGGGGGGTATATCCATGACGGAGCCTATGCCCGGACCCACGGCCACCGGGGCATCTGCTCTCAGAGCGAGTGGGGTCCCATCGCCCGGGACGTGGAGCTGGCCCAAAGGACCGGCTGCGCCTATCATGTGTGCCACGTGTCCGCCAAGGAGAGCGTGGAGATCATCCGCGCCGCCAAGGCCCGGGGCGTGGACGTCACCTGCGAGACCGGGCCCCACTATCTGGTGCTGGACGACTCCATGCTGGAGGAGGACGGCCGGTTCAAGATGAATCCCCCCCTCCGGGGGGCCGAGGACCGGGCGGCCCTTTTGGAGGGCGTTCTGGACGGAACCATAGACATGATCGCCACGGACCACGCCCCCCACAGCCGGGAGGAGAAGAGCCGGGGCCTGGAGAAGAGCCTCATGGGCGTGGTGGGACTGGAGACGGCCTTTGCGGTGCTGTATACGGAACTGGTGGAAAGGGGCGTCATTTCGCTGGAGAAGCTGGTCCGGCTCATGAGCGTGGAGCCACGGAAGCGGTTCGGCCTGACCTCCGACCCGGGCTGGGCGGTATTCGATCTGAAGCGGGAATATGTGATCGATCCGGATGAGTTTCTCACCATGGGCCGGGCCACCCCCTTCGCAGGGCGGACCGTGCGGGGCCGCTGCCTGCTCACCGTATATGAGGGGCGGGCGGTCTGGGCCGACGAGGCGGCCATGAGGGAGGCGCTGGGATGAAGCGGGGCTCCTATGAAATCAAGGAAAACCTGCCCGTTGCCGAAGGAGTGTACCGCCTGACGCTGGCTGGGGACGGTACGGGCTTCACCGCCCCGGGGCAGTTTTTGAATATCAGGCTGGAGGGCTTTTTCCTCCGGCGGCCTATCTCTGTGTGCGACTGGGACGAAAACAGCGTCACAGTGATCTATAAGGTGTTGGGGGCGGGAACGGAGGCCATGACCAAGCTAGAG
Organism: uncultured Oscillospiraceae bacterium; assembly: GCA_964630255.1. Lineage (GTDB taxonomy): Bacteria > Bacillota > Clostridia > Oscillospirales > Oscillospiraceae > CAJOIG01. Next base: position 4,620 of record CAZVRP010000053.1, read on the forward strand.
CCTGGGGCCCTGCTGGACGTGCTTACGGGCCTGGGCAACGGATACGACGTATCCAAAAGCGGGGCGCGTCCCCTGCTCATCGGCGGGGGCGTGGGCGTACCGCCCATGTACAGGCTGTGCAAGACCCTGCTGGCCCAGGGCAAGACGCCCGCAGTGCTGCTGGGCTTCAATCGGGCGGAGGATGTGTTCTATGCCGGCGAGCTCCGGGACCTGGGGGCGGAGGTGTTGCTGTATACCGCTGACGGCAGCGCGGGCCGGAAGGGCCTGGTCACCGACGGTGCGGCGGCCTGCCGGGATTACACATACTTTTATGCCTGCGGTCCCACGCCCATGCTCCGGGCGCTGGACGGCGTGCTGACCTCGGACGGGCAGTACAGCTTTGAAGAGCGGATGGGCTGCGGCTTCGGGGCCTGTATGGGCTGTACGGTCCGGACGAAAAACGGCCCCAAGCGCATCTGTAAGGACGGCCCGGTACTGGAGAGGGGGGAGGTGCTGTGGTGAATACGTCGGTTACCCTTTGCGGCATTGAATTGGATAACCCGGTCATCCCCGCCAGCGGCACCTTTGGCTACGGCCATGAGTTTGCCGCGCTGTATGACATCAACTGCCTGGGTACCTTCAGCTTCAAGGGCACCACCGCCAAGCCGAGGCTTGGCAACCCCACCCCCCGAATCGCCGAGTGTCCCGCCGGGATGCTCAACGCCGTTGGGCTGCAAAACCCCGGAGTAGAGGCGGTCATATCCCAGGAGCTGCCCAGGCTGGCCCAGGTCTTCCATAAGCCCGTGATGGCTAATGTCAGCGGCTTTGACCTGGAGGAGTATGCCGAGACATGCCGGAAGCTGGACCGGCAGCCGCAGGTGGGCTGGCTGGAGGTGAATATCAGCTGTCCCAACGTCCATGGGGGCGGCATGAGCTTCGGTGCCGACCCGGCCATGGCCGCAAGGGTCACGGCGGCGGTAAAGGCCGTCACCACAAAGCCGGTTATCATGAAGCTGTCCCCCAACGCTGCGGACATCGCCGCCGTGGCCAAAGCCTGCGAGGACGCTGGGGCCGACGGCGTGAGCCTTATCAACACTATCCTGGCCATGCGCATCGACCTGAAAAGCCGGAAACCCCTGCTGGCCAACCGGACCGGGGGCCTGTCCGGCCCGGCGGTATTTCCCGTGGCGGTGCGGATGGTATACGACGTGTATGAGGCCGTGTCCATTCCCATTGTGGGGCTGGGGGGCGTGTCCAGAGCCGAGGATGTTCTGGAGATGATGCTGGCCGGAGCTACCGCTGTCCAGGTGGGGGCCGCCAACCTGCCCGATCCCTTCGCCAGCCGGGACATCGTGGCGGCACTGCCCGGCGTTATGGAAAAATATGGGATACAAAATCTTCGTGATATCATAGGAGGCGCCCACTGATGGGAAAAGACGTTATCATTGCCTGTGATTTCGGGTCCGGGGCGGAGGCGCTGGCCTTTCTGGAACAGTTCCCGGCGGGGAGAAAGCCTTTCGTGAAGATCGGTATGGAGCTTTTCTACGCTGAAGGGCCGGACATCGTCCGGCGGCTCAAGGAGTGGGGACACCGGATTTTTTTGGATCTGAAGCTGCACGATATCCCCAACACCGTAGGCCGGGCAATGGCCGTCCTGGCCCGGCTGGATGTGGACATGGTGAACCTCCATGCCGCCGGGGCTGGGGAGATGATGCGCGCGGCCCTGACGGGACTCACCCGTCCGGACGGCGCCAGGCCCCTGCTCATCGCCGTGACCCAGCTGACCTCCACCAGCCAGGAGCAGCTGGAGCAGGAGCTTTTCATCCCCTGGCCCATGGAGGACGTGGTGGCTGGATACGCGAAAAACGCCCGGGCCGCCGGACTGGACGGGGTGGTCTGCTCGCCACTGGAGGCGGGACGCATCCATGAGGTGTGCGGCGGGGATTTTCTCACGGTGACGCCGGGAATCCGCTTTGCGGACGGACCCCGGGACGATCAGACCCGCATCGCCACCCCCGCCGGGGCGAAGGCCATCGGCTCGGACTATATCGTGGTGGGCCGGCCCATCACCAGGGCATCGGACCCGGTGGCCGCCTATGAGCGGTGCATCGCTGAATTCGTGGACTAAGTCTGCAAAGAAAAAGTCAATAGGGAGGATATCATGGAGGACATGGCAAAAAAGGTGGCCGAGGCGCTACTTCAGATCAAGGCGGTGTTTCTGCGGCCGGAGGAACCCTTCACCTGGGCCAGCGGCATCAAAAGCCCCATCTATTGCGACAACCGTCTGATTCTGACGGACCCGGCGGCCCGGGACCTGGTGGAGAACGCTATGGCAGAGACCATCCGCCGGGAATATCCGGAGGCGGAGGTGCTCATGGGCACTGCCACCGCCGGCATCGCCCACGCAGCCATTGCCGGGCACATTCTGGGCCTGCCCATGGGCTATGTGCGCTCTGGGGCTAAGGATCACGGCCGGCAGAATCGGATCGAGGGAAGGCTGGAGCCAGGCCAAAAGGCGGTGGTGGTGGAAGACCTGATCTCCACCGGCGGCAGCGTCATCGACACGGTCCAGGCCCTGCGGGATGCGGGGGCCGACGTGTTGGGCGTGGCCAGCATCTTCACCTACGGCCTGCAAAAGGGCTTGGAGCGCCTGGCCGAGGCCCGTGTCAGAAACGTCAGCCTCACCGACCTGGACGCCGTGGCCGCCGCAGCCAAGGAGAACGGCTATATCCGGCCCGGCGACGTGGACAGGATCATGGCTTTCCGGGCGGACCCGTCCGATGTAAGCTGGATAGGAGGGAACACATGAGAAGCGTCATCCGCATCACAGACCTTTCCGTGGCGGAGATAGACGAGCTGATCGCCGTCGCCAACGACATCATTGAACACCCCGCCGAATACGCCCACGTCTGCGACGGCAAGAAGCTGGCCACGCTGTTTTTCGAGCCGTCCACCCGGACTCGCCTGAGCTTTGAGGCGGCCATGTATGAGCTGGGGGGACATGTGCTCAGCGTGCCGGACGGGGGATCTTCCTCCGCCGCCAAGGGGGAGAGCGTGGCGGACACGGCCAAGACCGTCAGCTGCTATGCCGATATCATCGCCATGCGTCACCCTAAGGAGGGCGCGCCCTACGTGGCGTCGGTAAACGCCTCGGTGCCGGTTATCAACGCCGGGGACGGCGGTCACAACCACCCTACCCAGACATTGACCGATCTTCTCACCATCCAGCGGGAGAAGGGGCGGCTGGGAGGCCTTACAGTGGGCGTGTGCGGCGACCTGAAGTTCGGCCGCACGGTCCACTCCCTTATCGAGGCCATGAGCCGGTATGAGAACGTCAGCTTCATCCTGGTCTCCCCGGAGGAGCTGAAGCTGCCCAGTTATGTGAAAAAGGATACCTTGAAGGCTCACGGCATCCCTTATAAGCAGACCACCGATCTGGAGAGCGTGCTGCCGGAGATGGACGTGCTGTACATGACCCGGGTCCAGCGGGAGCGGTTTTTCAATGAGGAGGACTACCTCCGCCTGAAGGACAGCTACATCGTCACCCCCGAGCGGCTGCAAAAGGCCCGGGAGGACATGATACTGCTCCACCCCCTGCCCCGGGTGAACGAGATATCCGTGGCGGTGGACGACGATCCCAGGGCCTGCTACTTCAAGCAGGTCAGGAACGGCAAATATATACGCATGGCTCTGATGCTCAAGCTCTTGAAGGAGGCGGGGACTATATGAACGTAGACGGCATCAAAAACGGCATCGTCATCGATCACATCCGGGCCGGCCAGGGCATGGAGATCTATAAGTTCCTGGGTCTGGAGAGTCTGGACTGCCCGGTGGCGCTGATGAAAAACGTCGCCAGCCGGAAGATGGGCAAAAAGGACATCATCAAGATCGACGGGGAGCTGGGCCTGGACCTGAACGTGCTGGGCTATATCGACCCGGATATCACCATCGATGTGATAGAAAACGAGGTGCGCACCCAGAAGTATCATCCCCGGCTGCCGGAGCTGATCCGGGACGTGGTCAGGTGCAGGAACCCCCGGTGCATCACCACCACCGAGCAGGAGCTTCCCCACATCTTCCGTCTGGCGGAGGAAGGCGGCAAGGTCTATCGGTGCATCTACTGCGACACCAAAGCAGATCAGTGACAGCAATATACAGATACATCCCCCGGTCCTGCGGGACCGGGGGATGTGGTTTATCCGATTCATGCCTTGGGCTTGTAGCTGTCTTTCAGCGCTACGGCCCGGTTGAACACCAGATGGCCGGGGGCGGAATCGACGCTGTCCACGGCGAAATAGCCCATCCGGAGGAACTGGAAGCTCTCCGGGGCCTTAGCGTCTTCCAGAGAGCGCTCCAGCTTGCAGCCGGTGAGCACCTCCAGAGAATCCGGATTCAGGCACTGGATAAAATCCTCCGCTGCGTCCGGCTCCGGGTCCGCGAACAGATTGTCGTACAGCCGCACCTCCGCATTTACACAATCCGCCGCGTTCACCCAGTGGATGGTGCCGCCCTTCACTTTCCTGCCATCAGAGGGGTCGCCGCCCCGGGAGTCCGGGTCGTACTCGGCCAGAACGGTGACATTTCCCTTGTCGTCGGTCTCATAACCGGTGCATTTGATGAGGTAAGCGCCCTTGAGGCGGCACTCGGGCCCGCCGGGATAGAGCCTCTTATACTTGGGCACGGGCGCGGGCAGAAAATCCTCCGCCTCGATCCACAGCTCCCGGCTGAAGCTCACGGGCCGGGCGCCGGCGCTCTCGTCCAGGTTGTTGTTCTCCACCCCAAAGGTCTCGGTCTGTCCCTCCGGATAGTTGGCGACGATGAGCTTTATGGGCCGCAGCACCGCCATCCGCCGGGGGGCGGACTGGTTCAGCTCCTCCCGCAGGCAGTGCTCCAGGAAGGAGTATTCCACCGTGCTGGTGACCTTGGACACGCCGATGCGGCCTATGAACGTGCGGATGGAGGTCGGCGTATAGCCCCGGCGGCGCAGGCCGCACAGTGTCGGCATCCGGGGATCGTCCCATCCGGAGACGTAGTGCTCCTCCACCAGCCGGCGGAGCTTGCGCTTGCTCATGACGGTGTAGTTGATGCCCAGACGGGAGAATTCGATCTGCCGGGGGGTGGAGGGCACGTCCGTGTTCTGGATTACCCAGTCATACAGCGGCCGGTGGTCCTCATATTCCAGGGAGCACAGGCTGTGAGTGATGCCCTCCAGGGCGTCCTGGATGGGATGGGCAAAGTCGTACATGGGGAACACGCACCACTTGGTACCCTGGCGGTGGTGCTCGATATAGCGGATGCGGTACAGCACCGGGTCGCGCATATTGAAGTTGCCGCTGGCAAGGTCGATCTTGGCCCGGAGGGTATACTTGCCCTCGGGAAACTCCCCGTCCCGCATACGATGGAACAGGTCAAGGCTCTCCTCAACGGGCCGGTCCCGCCAAGGACTCCGGGCGGGGGTGCCTACATCGCCCCGGTATTCCCTAAACTGCTCCGGGGTCAGCTCGCAGACGTAGGCCAGACCCTTTTTAATAAGGCCCTCCGCCAGCTCATAGGTCTTCTCAAAGTAGTCGCTGCCATAGAAGAACCGGTCGCCCCAGTCGAAGCCCAGCCAGTGGATGTCCTCTTGGATGGCGTCCACATACTCCGTGTCCTCCTTGGCGGGGTTGGTGTCGTCCATGCGCAGGTTGGTGATGCCCCCGAAGCGCTCTGCCGTGCCAAAGTCGATGCACAGCGCCTTGCAGTGGCCGATGTGGAGATAGCCGTTGGGCTCGGGCGGAAAACGGGTGTGGACCTGCATCCCCTCGTACCGGCCGCCGGGGCCGATGTCCTCCGTCACAAAGTCCAGTATAAAGTTTCTCGCGTTCTCGTCCATGGTCAAGCCTCATCTCTTTTGTGGATTTGGTCCCTTGCGCGGCCAGTTAAATAATAATCAATTATACACCGACCGCGGCGGATTTTACAATGTGAATACTTACAAAACGCCCAGACCTTCCAAAAGGATTTTTAGGCCAATCAATATAAGAGCCGCGCCGCCGGCCAGCTCCGCCTTGTTTTTATATTTTGCCCCGAAAACGCTTCCCACCTTCACTCCCAGCGCGGAGCATATGAATGTGGTGGCGCCGATGAAGATCACCGCCGGGAGGATGTCTACGTCCAGAAAGGCGAAGGTTACCCCCACTGCCAGCGCGTCGATGCTGGTGGCCACGGCCAGGATGAGCATGCTCTTTGGGTCCATGGCGGCGTCAAGATCATCGCCCGCGTTCTTTTCCAGCGCCTCCCACACCATCTTCCCGCCGATGATCAGCAGCAGCACGAAAGCCACCCAGTGGTCATAGGCGGTGATGATATCCGCGAAGAACCGGCCCAGATAGTAGCCGATCAGCGGCATGAGCGCCTGAAAGCTGCCGAACCACGCCCCCGCAATGCACATGTGCCGGCCCTGTATGCGGCCCAGGCTTAGGCCCTTGCAGATGGACACCGCAAAGGCGTCCATGGAAAGGCCCAGAGCCAGGATAAACAGCTCGCCGATCCCCATACTACACGCTCCTTCAAAAAACAAAAGGCCCATGAAGAGCCCAGCTCTCCATGAGTCTCGCCGTTTCAAGTGCCGCCGGGCGCGACGCGCCAGCATGTCGACGGCACCGCATATAAGAATATGCCGACTACTCCCTCTTGGATGAGGATATTTTACCATGGCCGGGCGGGGTTGTCAACCGCGATAAACGGCAGGTTTTGATGCGCCGCCCGGTCCGTGCGTCCTGTCAGTTCTGCATCCGT
>CAZVRP010000054.1:0-11274 GCA_964630255.1 uncultured Oscillospiraceae bacterium
TCCGGAATGCTCACAGAGTAAGTGGAATTATTCAGAGGTTCCCTAAAGGTCTTTGCTTCGTAAGCGATTGCCGTGGATTACAGGCGCAGGTATGTTGCATCGAAATAGATAGTATGTTATAATATTTTCAATTTTATAAAGGAAAGGACCCCGCAAAGCAGCAGGGCTTCTTTCTGACAAATGAATCATGAAGGAGAAAAACAATGAAAAGCATCAAAAAGTATGCGGCAGAATTCATCGGTACCTGCGTATTGGTTGTCATGGGCTGTGGTACTGCTATGCTGGTTGGCTGCGATGCCGCCGCCGGAGGCGGTTATGTGCTGACCGCTTTTGCCTTCGGACTGGTGATCGTGGGCATGGCCTATTGCGTGGGCAATATCTCCGGCTGTCACATCAACCCCGCCGTGAGCCTGGGCGTCCTGATGAGCGGCGGCATGAGCGGCAAGGACTTTGTAGGCTATGTAGTCTCGCAATGCCTGGGCGCGTTGGCCGGAGCGGGGATTCTGGCCGCTGTCTTTGGCCTGGGCGGTGTCACCGACATGACCGGCGGCTTTGGCTCTAACGGTTTGGCCGGCGTCAACGGCAGCGCCGCGGCGGGTCTGCTGGTCGAGGTGATCCTAACCTTCATCTTCGTGCTGACCGTACTGGGCGTCACCGACAGCAAGGCCGGTCACGGTTCCTTTGGCGGGCTGATCATTGGCCTGACCCTGACGCTGGTGCATATCCTGGGCATCGGCCTGACGGGCACATCCGTCAACCCCGCCCGCAGCTTTGGCCCCGCGTTGGTAGCTGCCATCAGCGGCAACGGCGCGCCTATGGCCTGTCTGTGGGTGTTTATCGTTGGTCCCTTTGCGGGCGCGGCGCTGGCTGCGGTGGTTTATAAGCTTCTCTCCGGTGAGAAGTAAAAGGGCGGCCAGGGCGGCCGCGGATCTTGATAACGACAACAGAGGGACAAAACCGTCCCTCTGTTGTCGCGCATTTAAAATACAAGTTTTTTGACCGCTCAGAGCGGATCTGCTCGGCGGGTGTGCGTCAAGCGGGTGTTCGCCTCAGCCGAAGCGCACCACATGGTCAAGAGGCACGGACAAAATGACCGCCCCGGCGTCTGTTTTCAGGCCGTGCTTTTTATTCACCGTTTCCATGATGGCGTTGCGGGTCTCTCCGGAGGCCACAATGAACACGATCTCCTTCTCGTCCTGGACTGTGATGCCGAAAAACCGGCTGGTATCCTTATCCCCGGAGTGTCTGGCCCGGAGGATAGTGCCCCCCCTGGCGCCCGCCGCCCGGGCAGTGTTCATCACATCGTCTGTGTGGCCCTGATTGACGATCAGCATGATCAGGCTGTTATCAGTCTCCCGTTCCATGGGCATACCTCCGTTTTCTCCCAGGCTCTGACCCTGCCGCTCCAGAGCCACCGCCACGATGTTGTTCAGGCCCGTCAGCGGCGTATCGAAGGCCAGACCCTTGGCCTCCAGCCCTTCCGGACGGTCATTCTTCAGAAGGCGCATGAGCCGCTCCTCTGCCCCTCTGGAAGCCAGGCTGAACAGGACGTCTCGCTCCGTGCTCCCAAGGCCCAGCACATCCAGCAGCTCCGAGGAAGCCGTGCCCACGCCGTTGCAATGGTAATGCCAGCGGACCTGCCGGCCGGTATAGAGCTGCTCGATGGCGTTGCCTTGGCCCCGCTCCACGATGGTGATGATAAGTTTGGCCGCCTCAGGCATGCTCCTGCCTCCTTTATACGCTCTCGAAGTAGACGATGCTGTCCTCCAGCTCGCCCATGGGCAGCTCCCGCCGCCGCTGCTCCGCCCGGCGGCGAATGTTATTGATAAGGCCCAGGACCTGAATGGTCACCAGGGGCATCATGGCTACCACCGCCACCATGCCGAAGGCATCGGACAGGATATCCCCGCCCACCGCCTGGCAGGCCCCCATGGCCAGGGGCAGCAGAAACGTGGTGGTCATGGGCCCGCTGGCCACGCCGCCGGAGTCAAAGGCGATGCCGGTGTATACCTGGGGCACGAAAAAGGTCATGACAAGGCTGACCGCATAGCCGGGGATCAATATCCACAAAACGGAGATGCCCGTTATGATCCGGATCATGGACAGTCCCACCCCCAGCGCGATGCCAGCCGACAGGCTGCTCTGGATGGCCTGGCGGGTCACGGACCCGCTGGTGATCTCCTCTACCTGGCGGGTGAGCACCGCCACGGCGGGTTCTGCCCGGACGATGAACCAGCCGATGACCATGCCAACCGGCACCAGCAGCCACACATGGCCCTCTTGTCCCAGCGCCTCACCAAGAAGCTGGCCTACGGGCATGAAGCCCACGTTCACCCCGGTCAAAAACAGCACCAGCCCGATATATGTATACACGAAGCCTGCGGTGATGCGCAGAAGCTGCCGGTGATGGAACCGGCGGTACACAAGCTGGAACACGGCGAACAGAGCCACGATAGGCACCAGCGCCACAGCCACCTCTTTCCCATAGGCCGGCAGGGCCGCAGCGAACTGTGCCGCCGCCTGCCTGGTGGTGGATACGTCCTCCAGAGCCGCCGGAGTATAGGCCGTATTCGTCACGGGATAAAACATCCCCAGCAGCAGCACCGCCAGGATCGGACCGATACTGCACATGGCCACCAGGCCGAAATTATCGCTGCGTGAGTTTTTATCGCTTCGCACAGAGGCCATGCCCACGCCCATGGCCATGATGAACGGCACAGTGATGGGTCCGGTGGTCACGCCGCCGGAATCAAAGGCCACGGGGATGAAGCTGCCGGGCCCCAGGGCCGCCAGGATGAACACAACGGCATAGAAGGCCACCAGCGCATAGGGCAGGGATATCCGCAGCAGCATACGCAGCTCCGCCAGCGCCAGAAACAGCCCCACGCCGGCGGCCACCGTGACCATCAGCGTCCGGTTGGGCACACCCGGCAGCTGCTGGGCCAGCACCTGCAGGTCCGGCTCCGCCAAAGTGATGAGGATCCCCAGCACCAGGCACACCAGCAGGGGCGTTCCGATTCCCCGGGCGCGGTTGATCTGCACACCGATGCCCTCTCCCATGGGGATCATGGCCATATCCGCGCCCATGGTGAAAAGACCCATGCCCGCGATGGCCAGCACTGTTCCGAACAAAAACAGCACCAGCGCCCCCGCAGTCAGCGGGGCGACGGTGATGCTGATAATGAGCACGATGGCCGCGACAGGCAGCACCGCCGCCACGGACTCGTATACTTTTTGTCTGAGAAGCTGATTGTGTCCCAACAGACGACCTCTCCAAGCATATTTTCTCACGCTATTTTAGCATAAACCGGCGGTCGGGCGCAACCCCTGGCCGCCGGTCCTACCATTTTCATGATATCACGCCGAAGCGGGGTGGCCCTGCCGGCTCCGGACAAGCTGGAACAGATAGATGCCCACGACGACCACCAGACCTACGATGTCGCTGACAGTGCCCGGATAGATGAGGAACAGGCCTGCCGCCAGCGCAATGATCCGCAGGGGCCAGGGGACATTGCCCTTGAAGTAGCCCTCCAGACCGATGCCCAGGGCCATGATGCCCAGCAGGGAGGTAATGATGACCTGAACCACCTGCCAGTTCATCATGATCGCAGATATGTCCTGGCCGGTCGGGTCCACCAGCAGCATAGCCGGGTTCAGAGCAAAGATGTATGGCACCACAAAGGCCGCGATGGCCAGCTTCGTGGCATTGAAAGCGGTCTTCATGGGCGGGGCCTTGGCGATGGCGGAGCCGGCGTAGGCCGCCAGAGCCACCGGCGGGGTGATGTCCGCCACGATGCCAAAGTAGAACACAAAGAAATGGGCCGCCATCTGGGGCACACCCATCTGGATCAGGATGGGAGCGCAGGTAGAGGCCATAATGCAGTAGTTGGCTGTGGTGGGTACGCCCATGCCCAGTACGATGCAGCACAGCATGGTCAAAAACAGCGCGACGATGAGGTGGCCGCCGGAGATGGTGACGATGCCAGTGATGAGCTTGGAGGCCAGGCCCGTCATGTTGATGCAGCCGGAGATGACGCCGGCCATGCCGCAGGCCGCTGCCACGGAGATACAGCTCTTGCCGCCGCTGGCCAACGCGTCAAAGAAAGTGGCGGGGGTCATGCGGGCGTCCTTGTTGAACAGGCTCACCAGCACGGAGATAACGATGGCGATGGCGGCGGAGAAAGCCATGGTCCGGGTGCCGCTGGACACCAGATAGACCAGTATGATCAGGGGCAGCAGCAGGTAGATCTTGGGCAGCAGCTTCGTAAACTTGGGCAGCTCCTCCCTGGGAATGCCCCGCAGGCCCAGCTTCCGGGCCTCAAGGTGGACACAGATGAAGATACCCAAAAAGTACAGCACCGCCGGCAGGATGGCCCGGACGATGATGTTGGAGTAGGGCACGCCCACATACTCCGCCATAAGGAACGCCGCCGCGCCCATGATAGGGGGCATGATCTGGCCGCCGGTGGAGGCCGCCGCCTCCACGGCTCCGGCGAACTCGCCTTTATAGCCGGTCTTCTTCATCATGGGGATGGTGACGGAGCCGGTGGTGACGGTGTTGCCCACGGAGGAGCCGGACACCATACCGCACAGAGCGGAGGAGATAACGGCCACCTTGGCCGGCCCGCCGGAGGAGGCGCCCGCCACGCAGTTGGCCAGGTTGATGAAGAAATCGGAGATGCCGGTCCGCTCCAGAAACGCGCCGAAGATGATGAACACCACGATGAATTTGGCGCACACCTGCACCGGCGTGGTCAGGATGCCGGTGGTCTGATAAAACAGTCCGATGGTCACCTGCCGCACGGCGCGCGCAGGACCCAGATTCCGTCCGAAGCAGTAGAAATACAGGGCGTACAGCAAAAACACGCCCGCCACGCACAGGATAGGGACACCCACGCTTCGGCGGCACAGCTCCACCACGGCGATGATGCCCACAAGGCCGATGAATATCTCATAGGTCCGGATGTTCATGGTACCCAGGCGGACGGTGAGGTCCGCAGCGTTGACCACCACATAGAAAAAGGCGGCCGTGCCCAGGATCATGATGACCCAGTCATACCAGGGTATGTAGTTGACCCGCTGACTGCCCTTCCGGGCCGGATAGATGAGATAGCCGATCAGCACGATACATCCCACAAAAGAGGGATAGCGTATCAGATCCAGCCAGGTGGCGAACAGCGTCACATAAATAGAAAACAGGGAGAACGCCGCCAGCACGGCGTATACGACGTACTTCTGCCAGCCCTCCCAGATGCGGGTATTGGACTCGCGGTCATACTTTTTCATGATCGCGTCCACATCGGCGTTGCCATGCAGCTCGTTGTCGAGCTTGACCGCTTCCGCCGACAGATCCACCTGATCTTTCTTCTCCTTCTTTTTGAGTTTGAACAGAGCCATGCAGAATACCTCCGGAGAATGGGTTGGGAGTGCCGCGCGGAAACACGGCACTCCTTAAAAGCTATTTTATGCTATGCCACGCCGGTCAGGGAGTGGCGACCTCGATGCCGTGCTCGGAGAAATACTTGGCGGCGCCGGGAGAAAAAGGAGCGGCGATGCCCTCGGTGGCAAAGGTCAGGTCTAGCTCCGCACCCTTGGCGTGCAGCTCGGTGATGGCGTCCTTGCCATCGAAGATGGTGGACACGATGGTGTAGGCCACGTCGTCGTCGATGTCGGCCCGGGCGATGAGAGTAGCCTTGGTGGTGATGGTGGTGCAGTCCTCGTCAAAGCCGTTGTAGGTGCCGGCGGGGATAGTGTAGGAGGCGTACCAGGGGGCGTTGGCCAGCAGGGTCGCCATGTGATCTTCATCGATGGAAATCAGGTACACATCGTTGGTGGCGGCCAGGTCGGTGATGGCCGGGGTGGGCGCGCCCGCGGTCTGAACGGCTACGTCGATCTTGCCGTCCTTCAGGCTCTCTACGGAGTCGGCAAAGGACTGGTACACGGGGGTGATGTCATCCAGGGTCATGCCATAGGCGGACAGGATATCCATGGTGTTGTAGTAGGTGCCGGAACCCACGTCGCCCACGCACACGCTCTTGCCGGCCAGGTCGGCCGGAGATTTGATGTCGGGGTCGCAGGTGACCATCTGGACGGTTTCGGCATACAGGGCGCCCAGAGCCACGAAGGACTGCACCGCGCCGGTATCGGCATAGGTATTGGTGCCGTTGTAGGCATAGCCCAGAACGTCGGACTGGACGGTGGCCAGATCATAGGTCCCGTCGTCGATGCCGGTGATGTTGGCTGCGGAGCCGCCGGTGGAGTTGACGGTGACCTTGACGTCCGTCTCCTGGCCCAGATAGGTGGCCAGCACGCCGCCGTAGGCGTAATAGGTGCCGGCCTCGCCGCCGGTTCCCATGGTCAGCTCGCTGCTGCCGGAGCCGCCGCAGGCGGTCAGGCTCAGGACCATGAGCGCCGCCATCAGAAGCGCAAGTAGCTTTTTCATGTGTTTGTCCTCCTGTGAAGATGTGTTTGCATTTTTTTGCTTTCGATATTTCACGATAGATCAATTATATCTTTATTGATTCTAAAATTCAAGAAAAATATGAAATTTTTGCTCGCCAAACTTTCAAAATTATGACTTCTAACGATATGCCGCTCTACATTAGAAAATTTTTTGTGCTATTTCACCACAACGCCCCCGCACATCTGCCCGACGCAGACGGACAGATGCGGCAGGGCAGGGAAACATCTCCTGATAGTTTTTCTTGACTTTTCATGGGCATCTTCTTATAATTAAAAATAAACCTAACAAAATTTTAATGGGTTTAGAAAGGATGAATGAAGGAATATGAAAAAGATTCTTGCACTGGCCCTGGCTTTGGTCATGGTTCTGAGCCTGACCGCCTGCGGCGGCAGCGTGGATCTGTCCCAGTTGGACGACATCGCCGCTCAGCTTGATTCCATCGAGGCCAAGCTGGACGCTCTGACCGCCAGCGACGCCGCTGAGGAAGAACCCGCCGCTGAGGAGGAAGAGGAGGAGCCTGCCGCCGAGACTGTGGACTTCACCTGGAACGGTCAAAAGGAGGTCTGGTCCATCCTGCCCACCACCGGCGCTGAGGGCCTTGTCCAGATCAATGACTCCATGGGCGCCGTCATGGAGGCTGAGGGCTTCAACTACGTGAAGAAGGACGCCAACGGCGACCCCTCCGCCCAGGTCTCCTTTGTGGAGGACGCCATAGCCGCCGGCAATGTGGGCGCGCTGATGATCGCCGCCATGGATGTTGATATGCTCCAGAACGTGGTGGCCGATGCTCTGGATGCCGGCATCGCCGTGGCCATGCTGGGCGCCGACCCTGACTACCCCATCTCCGGCAACGTCTACACGGCTTACTCCATCACCGGCATGTATGCTGTTCTGGCCGCTGAGGACTGGGTGACCCAGCGTGTGGCCGAGGGCGGCGACATCCCCACCAACGCCGACGGCAAGTATGAGATCGCTATCGATACCTATTATGATATCCGGGACGGCGTGTATCGCTCCAACGCCATCGTGGGCACCGTAGAGAAGTCCGACATCCTGGCCCTGGTTTCCGAGACCTCCTCTTACGGCCAGAGCGCCACTACCGACGCCTATGACAACGCCACCGACGTGCTGGGCGCCAACGTGAACTGCCACATCTTCATCGCCTACGAGCCCGAGGAGGCCATGGGCGCCGCTGACGCCATCGCCGACTACTGCAGCGTCAACGGCCTGAACTTAGAGGACTACTGCGTGATCCCCTGCTACGCCGAGGATACCACCTTCACCGAGATGTACAACGCCTCCGTGGAGAATCACGCGGACAACGCCATCAAGGGCTACTCTACCTACGGCGACCCCGCTATCCCCTACGGCGATGACGCCGCCGCCCTCATCGGCGCCGGCTATGACGGCCTGGTCCCCTTCGCCGAGAGCCTGAACCCCGACGTGATCATCCCGCCCGCCCAGACCGGCGCGCACCTGGCTGACATCCTGCTGGGTTCCTGCGGCATCGAGGGCTATGAGTGGGAGTTTGACTCCACCTACTTCGACACCATCACCGCCGTGAACGTGTACGGCTACGAGAACATCTGGTCCTTCGGCGACGAGAACCCCGCCGCTGAGTACGAGGTCGGCTGACGGCCTCAGACTAACTGAATCCATCAGGAGAGGCGGCGCGAGGACCCTCGCGCCGCCTTTTCCGGATACGTCTTCAGCAAACGCAAAGAGAGGTGTATCCTTTTGAATGAAAAACAGCCTGTCCTCTCGCTGAAGGACATCGTCAAGCTGTTCCCCGGTGTGGTGGCCCTGAACCGCGTATCCATCGACTTTTACCCCGGCGAGATACATGCCATCGTGGGGGAGAACGGCGCGGGCAAGTCCACCTTTATCAAGGCCATCACCGGCGCCCACGCCCCCGACGGCGGCACCATCACCGTGGACGGTGAAACGTATAAGGCCATGACTCCCTCCCTGGCCCGGAAGCACGGCATCGAGTGCATCTACCAGGAATTCAACCTCATCGACGTGCTCTCCGCCGCAGAAAATATCTGTTACGGAGAGAAAATGGGCCGTCTGGTGAACCAGAAGGCCATGAACGAGCGGGCCGCTAAGATCTTCGCCGACTTCGGCGTGGACATCGACCCGGCCACCTTAGTGCGGGATCTGACCCCCGGGCACATGCAGATCGTGGAGATCGCCAAGGCCGTCAGCAAAAACGCCCGTATCCTGATCCTGGACGAACCCACCGCGCCGCTGTCTCTGGCGGAGGTGGACATCCTCATGTCCATCGTCCGCAAGCTGAAGGCGGACGGCGTGGCGATCATATACATTTCCCACCGGCTGGACGAGATATTCTCCCTGTCCGACAAGGTCTCCGTCCTCCGGGACGGAGAGTACATCACCACCCTGGAGACAGATAAGACCACCAGGGCGGAGCTCATCAAATACATGGTGGGCCGGGAAATGACCCAGACCTTCCCGCCCCGGCACACCGTCATCGGCGACGTGGCTCTGGAGGTAAAAAACCTCACGGGCAACGGCGTAAAGAACATCTCTTTCCAGGCCCACAAGGGAGAGATACTGGGTATCTCCGGCCTGGTGGGCGCGGGCCGCACAGAGATCATGAAGGTCATTTTCGGCTCTGAGAAAAAGCAGTGGGGCCAGGTGTATGTTAACGGCCGGCCCGCCGACATAAAGAGCCCCAAGGATGCCATGCACAAATACGGCATCGGCCTGTGCCCCGAGGACAGGAAACGGGAGGGCTGTTTTTTAGGGGAGACCATCTCCTGGAACCTGGTCTATAACGTGCTGGGCAGCATCTCCCATCTGGGCGTCATCAACAGCAAAAAGGAAAAGGAGATCGCCGGCTACTACGGCGAGGCCATGCGCATCAAGGCCCCGAATCTGGACAAGACCAAGGTGCTTACCCTGTCCGGCGGCAACCAGCAAAAGGTTGTGGTGGGCAAGGCCCTGGCCGCCCAAGCGGATATCATCATCTTCGACGAGCCCACCCGGGGCATCGATGTTGGCGCAAAATACGAGATATACGAGCTGATGAACGGCCTGGTGGAGCAGGGCAAGTGCATCGTCATGGTCACCTCCGACATGGAGGAGCTGCTGGGCATGAGTGACCGGATCGTGGTTTTCGGAGAGCGGTGCCTGGCCGGCACATTGGAAAAGGCCGAATTCTCCCAGGAGCGCATCCTGGATATGGCGTCCACCGGCACCGCAGCAGTGTAATGAATTGGGGGCAACGCAAATGAAAAAAGCACGCAATATCCTTAAGGACATGACGATGATCTTCGTCCTGATCGGACTTCTCATCGTTTTCGCCATTCTGTGCAAGGTCGTCCAGGGCCGTAATTTCGTCAGCGTGGCGAACCTCTTGAATATCCTGGGCCAGAACGCCTACCTGGTCATCATCGGCGTGGGGATCACGTTTATCATGCTGGGCGGCGGTATGGACCTCTCCACCGGTTATCTGGTGTCCACCGTCGGCATCGCCATGGCGCTCATCAATACCGCCGGCCTGGGCTTCGTGCCCACCGTTCTAGCAGGCGTGGCCCTGGCGGTCATTATCTCCGGCTTCAACGGCGTCATCTACTCCTGGCTGAAGGTATTCCCGTTTATCATCACCCTGGCCACCCAGTATATGCTCAACGGCGCCACCTATCTGCTGACCGGCGGCGTATCCAAAACGTTCCGGGGCATGTCCAACGGCTTCACGTTACTAGGCGGCTATAACATCAAGATGTTTGGCGGCGCTTTGAAGACCGGGGTGCTGGTGATGATCCTCATGGTGGCCATTGGCTCGTTCATCCTCAACAAGACCCGGTTTGGCCGGAACGTCTACGCCTTGGGTTCCAATCCGGAGGCTGTGGCCCTGTCCGGCGTGTCCGTGGCCGGGATGCGCATCGCCGTGTTCGCTCTGGCGGGCCTGTTCTTCGGCATCGCCCAGGTGGTCAACATCGGCCGCATCGGCTCGGTGAACAACTCCATGGGCGTGGGAACCGAGTTCACCGTCATGGCCGGCGCCATGCTGGGCGGCGTCAAGATGGGCGGCGGCGGCGGCAAGATGAGCAACATGGTGGTGGGCGTTCTCATCATCGGTGTGCTCAACTCCGGCATGAACTTTTTGAACATGAACCAGTACTGGCAGTACGTGGCCCTGGGCGTGGTGCTGCTGGCAGCCATTATCCTGGACACCCTCCAGGCGGAGAACGTTCAGAAGCGCGCCAAGATGGTGGCGGGCCAGGACCCGGCGCTCCTCCAGAAAGTCCCGGAAGAGGTGTGATCCGTGAAAAGACTCCCCGCCAGGCGGGGAGTAATGTTCGCCATGTCTTGCGGCTGCCCGTAAGGGGCGAGCAAAGCGTCCCCGGCTCGCATAGAGGAGTCTGATAAGGAAGTATTTCGTATGTAAAGTTGCGGTGTAGCCCTGTGAGGGGCTGCACCGCTTCCCTTTGCTCACGCCGCAATGCGTGATTTCTGTGGGGCTTTCTGAATCTCCATCATATCTCAGGCCAGTGAGCCTGGCTTTCCGTTTCAGTTCCGCGTCCTCTTCGGGTGACGGATATTCAGTTGTTTGGGGTGGCAGCGGGAACGTCACTCCGCAAGTCTTCAATGTGGATGGGCAGATATACTCCTACGGAATGATAATTCCTGCCCTACTGCAAATTGTAGATGAGAAAAGGCCTTGTGTTTATTCCCCAACAGTATCAGATTGCGCGATTTCTCATACTGGCAGTATAAATTTCATGAGACCCCTCCAGAGCCTTGTGCCCCGCCTCCAACTCCGCAATCTTCCTGTTCTCGAT
>CAZVRP010000055.1:0-11181 GCA_964630255.1 uncultured Oscillospiraceae bacterium
ACAACGAGGCATTGAACGTGCCCTTTGTGGACAGCAAGGGCAACTTCGGCAAGGTCTACAGCCGGGACATGGCATACGCCGCCAGCCGGTACACCGAGGCCAAGCTGGCCCCCATCTGCACGGAGCTGTTCCGGGACATCGATGCCGACACGGTGGATTTCCAGCCCAACTATGACAACACCACCGTAGAGCCCACGCTGCTGCCCACCACCTTCCCCAACGTGCTGGTCAGCGCAAACCTCGGCATCGCCGTGGGCATGGCCAGTCAGATATGCGGCTTCAACCTGGCAGAGGTGTGCCAGACCACCATTGAGCTGATGAAAAATCCGGACCACGAGATCATGACCACCATGCCGGCCCCGGACTTCCCCACCGGCGGCGAGATCGTCTACGACCCGGGCCAAATGGCGTCCATTTACCGCACGGGCCGGGGCTCCTTCCCGGTCCGGGCCAAATGGCGCTATGCGGAGAAGGAGCACATCATTGAGGTATACGAGATACCCTATACCACCACGGTGGAGGCCATATTGGACAAGTGCCGGGACCTCATCAAGGACGGGAAGGTCAAGGAGATCACCGACATGCGGGACGAGACGGATCTGGGGGGGCTCAAGCTGGCCATCGACATAAAGCGGGGGGTGGACCCGGAAAAGCTCATGGCCAAGCTGTTCAAGCTGACCCCGCTCCAGGACAACTATCCCTGCAACTTCAACATCCTCATCGCCGGCTCCCCCCAGGTGCTGGGGGTGAGGGAGATCCTTTCGGAGTGGATCGCCTGGCGCACGGAGTGCGTCCGTCGGCGGGTGTATTTCGACCTGACGAAGAAAAAGGAAAAGCTCCACCTGCTGGAGGGCCTGCGGGCCATTTTGCTGGACATCGACCGGGCTATCGCCATCATTCGGGATACGGAGACGGAGGCGGAGGTGATCCCCAACCTGATGATCGGCTTCGGCATCGACCAGGTCCAGGCGGAGTATGTGGCGGAGATACGGCTGCGGAATATCAACCGGGAGTATATCCTCAAACGGGTGGCGGAGACTGAGGAACTGACCGGTCAGATCGCCGATCTGGAGGACGTCCTGGCCAGCAAGCGCCGCATCCGCGCCATCATCACCGACGAGCTGAAGGCCGTGATGAAGAAATACCCCTCCCCGCGGCGCACTGCCCTTGTGTACGCCCGGGAGATAGAGGATGTCCAGCTGGAGCCGGAGGTGCCCGATTACCCTGTGCATCTGTTTTTGTCCCGGCACGGGTACTTCAAGAAAATCACCCCCCAGTCCCTTCGGATGAGCGGGGAGCAGAAGTACAAGGAAGACGACGGCCCCGCTCAATACTGGGAGGCCGCCAACGGAGCGGAGCTGCTGCTGTTCACCGATAAGCAGCAGGTATATAAGATGAAAGTGGCGGATATGAAGGAGACAAAGGCCAGCGCCCTGGGAGACTATCTGCCCGCCGTCCTGGGCGTGGACGAGGGGGAGAGCATCGTCTCCGGAGTCCTGGCCGGGGACTACTCGGGCACGATCCTGCTGTTTTTCCAGAACGGCAAGTGCGCCCGGCTGCCTCTGGCGGCCTACGCCACCAAGACTAACCGCCGGCGGCTCACCGGCGCATACAGCGACAAGAGCCCGCTGGTATCCCTGCTGCCCCTGGAGGGGGAGACGGAGGTGGCCGTCACATCGGGGGAGGGCCGGTGCGTGGTGTTCTCCACGGCGCTTTTACAGCCCAAGGCCTCCCGCACCACCCAGGGCGTACAGGTGATGGCCCTGAAAAAGCGCCCCCTGGTCAAGGCGGAGCTGTTGCAGGATACCGCCATTCAAAACGTCTCCCGCTACCGGGTCCGCTCTCTCCCCGCCGCCGGCGCCAAGCTCACCGACACCGACAGAGGCGAGGAGCAAACCACCCTTTTCTGATTTTATTTGCGCCTGCGGGCGCCAACTCTGCGAGGCTTTATGGATAAAATCAAATCTTTTCTGAATACTGACGGAAAGGCCGTGGCCATCAACCTCCTGGGCTGTCTCATCGCCGGGATGGGTTTCTCCTTCCTCACCTATCCCAACAGCATCGTCTCCGGCGGGCTGACGGGCGTGGCGCAGATACTGAATCTGCTGACGGGCCTGCCCGTGGGCGTGATGGTCATCGTGATGAACATCCCCCTGTTCGCGGTGGCCTGGAAGAAGTTCGGCCTGCGGTTCATCATCTACTCTCTGGTGGGGATGGTGTGCTCCAGCGTAGCCATAGACCTGTTCAACATGCTCCATGTCACCCTGACGAACGATGTGCTGCTGGCGGCGGTGTACGGCGGCCTTCTGAAGGGCCTGGGCTACGGCCTCATCTACACCACCGGCGGCACCAGCGGCGGCACGGACATCCTCTCCAGGATGCTCCGCCGGAAGTACGCCTATATCCAGCTTGGCAACATCAGCCTGGTGCTGGACGGGGTGGTGGTAGTGGCCTTCGCCGTCATCTTCCGCCGGTTCGATGCGGCGGCGTATACCATCATCACCATGTTCGTATCCAGCCGGGTGGTGAACCTGCTTCTGTACGGCATGGCCAACTCCAGCGTGTGCTATATCGTCACCATCTACCCCCATGAGATCGCCCAGGCCATCGGCAGCAGGCTCCTGCGTGGGTCCACCCTCCTGAAGGGCGAGGGGGCCTACAGCGGCGAGGAGCGGGACGTGGTGCTGTGCGCGGTGAAGCGCCATCAGATACCCGCCCTGAAAAAGCTGGTGTCGGATATCGATGGCCACGCCTTTGTCATGGTCACCCAATCCCATGAGGTATTTGGCAAGAATTTCCAAAATATTGAAAAGGCAGATTGAAACAGGAGGCTTCGGTATGAACAAGACCATTGAGAACCTGAAAAGAAACGGCTTTGTTGTCACGGAATTTGACACCGCCGCCCAGGCTGCGGACTATCTGGCGGAGAGCATCCGGGGCAAGACCGTGGGCATGGGCGGCAGCGTGACGCTCCAGCAGCTGGGTCTGTACGACCGCCTGCGTGACCACAACGACGTAGCCTGGCACCTGGCCTGCCCCGGGGATGACACCCTGGCGGCCGCCGGCGAAGCACAGATTTACATAACCAGCGCCAACGCTATCTCCCAGGAGGGGTACATCCTGAATATCGACGGTCGGGGCAACCGGGTGTCTGCCACGCTGTCCAAAAAGGAGACGGTGTACTTCGTGGTAGGACAGAACAAGCTCTCCGGCTCCTTCCCCGAGGCTCTGGAGCGGGCCCGGAACATCGCGGGGCCCCAAAACGCCCGGCGGCTGGAGAAAAAGACCCCCTGCGCCGCGGCTGCCGACCGATGCTATGACTGCCGCTCCCCGGAGCGGATATGCAGCGCTCTGGTGGTGCTGTGGCGTCCCCCTTTCTGGTGCGATCACATGGAGGTGGTCCTGGTCCATGAAGACCTGGGATACTGACATCGTAGCAAGGTCCGCTATGCGTCCCCGAAGTCCCCGATGGGGGCGCCCGCGTATCGCGGCGCTTCTCATCCTGGTTTTGGTCCTGCTCACCACCGGCGGCTGCGCCGCCCTGTTCGAGCGGCCCTACTACTCCAGCGAGCCCTATCAGGTCCCGGTCCAGACCACGTCGGCGGCGGACGCCGGGGACGAGGCCATGGACAGTATCTCCAACTATGCCTCCCTGCGCCGGGCCATCACCTCCCTGGTGGCCGAGCACCGGGACTCCGCTCAGCTCCAGTTCCTCAATTACGACGGTGCCATCAGCCAGGATATATCCACCGCCTGCTGGGAGGTCAAGTCCTCCACGGCTCTGGGGGCTTTCGCCGTGGACTACATAAGTTATGATCTGAGCCGGATCGTCAGCTACTATCAGGCCCAGATCAACATCACCTACAAGCGCTCCGCCGCCCAAGTGGAGGCCCGGGAGAGCGTGTCCACTATGACGGCCTTGGCCGACCGGCTGGAACAGGCCCTGGACGCGGGCGAGACCTATCTGGTGCTGGAGTTGAGCTCCGCCGCCGTCACGGCGGACACGGTCCAGGACTATGTGAAGGATGCCTTCTGCGCCGACCCTATATCCTGTCCGGTGCTGCCGGAGGTGGAGGTGGGCTTTTATCCGGAGTCGGGCATGAGCCGCATCGCAGAGATCACCCTGGATTACGGCATGGACGCGGAAGCTCTCACCCAGCGCCGTCAGGCGCTTGATCTGGTGCTGACGGACATGGCGGCCCAGATCGTCGCCGAGGCCGGAGAGGACCCGGCGGCGCGGCTGGACGCCCTGCGCACATATCTGCGGGAGAACTGCACGCCGGATGAAACCGCCGGCGGCACGGCCTGGGACGCCCTCATTGGGGGCGCCGCCTCCAGTCAGGGGCTGGCTCTGGCCGTGAAGGCGGGCTGCCTTGCCCTGGATATCCCCTGCCTGCCGGTAGAGGGCCGCCTGGGGGACGCGTCCCACTGGTGGAACATCGTCACCCTGGACGACAGCAGCTACCACCTGGATGTGTCTGTGGAGGATGTGTTCCTGGCCGGGGATGAGCAGCTTCTGGGCGGCTACTGGTGGGACACCAGTGAATATCCCCCCTGCCCCGCCCCATACGAGGCGGAGGGACCCAGCGAGGAGCCCGTGGTCCTCTGAGGCACGGCCAACAAGCCCTAATCATTTTCTAATCTTTCTTGCATTTCTATCTAAGAAAGTCATGGTATCCTCATGTCAAAGAACAAAGGAGGTACCACCCATGGAACGATATGAAATGGCGGAGCTGCTCAGCCAGAAGGCCGGGGTCACATTGGAGGAGGCCCGACAGGCCCTGGCAGACAACGACTGGGACATGCTGGACGCCATGGTGGCCCTGGAGCGGGCCTGCCGGGCGGAGGAACCGTCCGCCACGGTCACCTTTGAGGGCGAGGACGACCCGGAGGGGGACGTGAGGCCCGTGAAGAACGTCAGCGGCCACAAAGGCCAGAGCTTTTTCACCAACGGCTTTGCGGTTATCTGGTCGTACATCAAAAAGCTGTGGCGCATCCTGCTGGACAACGACTTCACCATCCTGCGCCGGGACAAGGTCCTGCTGTCCGTGCCGACCCTGGTGCTGGTGGTGCTGCTGTGCGCCAGCTTCGGCCTGATGCTGGTGGTGCTGATCGCGGGGCTGTTCTGCGGCTGCCAGTACCGCTTCGAGGGCCGCCAGCTGGGCAAACGCGGCATCAACAGCGCCATGGAGCAGATGAGCGATGTGGCAGAGGACATCAAGGAGAACTTCCAGCGCCGCAATGACGGCGAGTGAGACAAGGAGCTGACGCAATGGGCGCACATATCCTCATTGTGGAGGACGAGGCAAAGATCGCTCGGTTCCTGGAGCTGGAGCTGACCCACGAGGGCTATGAAACGGCCAAGGCGGTCGACGGCCGTGCGGGCCTGGACATGGCCCTGACCGGAGACTATGACCTGATGCTGCTGGACGTGATGCTCCCCGGGCTGAACGGCCTGGAGGTGCTCCGCCGGCTCCGGAGCGAGTCGGCCATGCCTGTCATCATGCTCACCGCCCGGGACGCGGTCATGGACAAGGTCAGCGGCCTGGACATGGGCGCCAACGACTACATCACCAAGCCCTTCTCCATCGAGGAGCTGCTGGCCCGAATCCGGGCGGTGCTACGCGCAGGGGCGCTCCCGGACAGGCGGGATGCGCCCCTGCGCTGCGGGTCGCTGACCCTGGACGCCGCCCGGCACACTGCCGCCTTCGCCGGAAACGCCCTGACCCTGACATACCGGGAGTTCTGCCTTTTGCAGGCTCTCATGGAAAACGCCGACATCGTCCAGACTCGGGACGCCCTGCTGGAGAATGTCTGGGGCTACGACTACGCCGGGGAGACCAATGTGGTGGACGTATACATCCGCTATCTGCGTCAGAAGATCGACGACGCCTTTCATGTGAAGGTCATCCACACCGTCCGGGGGGTGGGCTACGTCATCCGGAGGGACGGTCCATGACCACACGCACCACCTCTATCGCCCGGCGGATCGCCTGGCGGTTTCAGTGGAAGCGCCTGGGGCGCATCCTCTTTCAGGCCGCAGCGCTGTTGTGCGTGTGCGCGGCCGTTTGGTGCGTCGCCACCGCCCAGGCGGCGGGCGCCCTAACCCAGATGAGCGACTGGTATATCCGGGTGAACGACCTGACTTATGTGCGGGGGCAGGGTCTCCTCCCCGAGGCCGTGATCTTCCACATGGGGGCGCAGACGGCGGACATGAGCCTGTTTCTGTTCTGGCTCATTTTTGCATTAGGGTGCCTCACCGCGCTGCGGCTTATTTTATGGCTGTTCTCCTGTCTGCGGGCCACGGAGCGGATACGCAAGTACCTGCGGCCCATCGATGACATCGCCCAGGTGACGGAGAGCATCTCCGCCCACGGTTTTGACGAGAGCAAGTTCCAGTCTCTGGAGGACGCCATCGACCACCTCAACGGCGTGTCCCCGGACGAGGAACTGAACATCGGGGACGACGACCTGGTCGGACTGGAGACGGCTGTGAATAACCTCATCGCCCGGATGCGCCGGGGCTACCGGCAACAGGTACAGTTCGTGGACGACGCCAGTCATGAGCTGCGCACACCCATCGCCGTCATCCAGGGCTACGCTGACATGCTGGCTCGCTGGGGCAGCACGGACGAGAAGGTTCTGCAGGAATCCATCCAGGCCATTCAGACCGAGACGGAGCACATGAAGACCCTGGTGGAGCAGCTTTTGTTCCTGGCCCGGGGGGAGTCGGGCCGGCAGACCCTGAACATGGCCGGCGCCGACCTGGCGGCCCTCACCGCCGAGGTGTTCGAGGAGAGCCGGATGATCGACCCGGACCACGAGTACATCCTCCGGCGTCCGGAGGGCCCCGTTTCCGTTCGGATGGATGTGGCCATGCTCAAGCAGGCAGTGCGCATCCTAGCGGACAATGCCCGCAAATACTCCCCGCTCGGCGCCCGGATCACCTTCCGGACCTACATCCGGGACGGCGAGAGCGCCTGCGTGGACGTGCAGGACAACGGCGTGGGCATCGCCCGCGAGGATGTGCCCCGCATCTTCGACCGGTTCTACCGGGCGGGCAGCGCCCGGACCGACGGCGTAGGCGGCAGCGGTCTGGGCCTGTCCATCGCCCGGTGGATCGTCTCCCGCCACGGGGGCCGCTTCGAGGTCACCTCCTGGCCCGGCGTGGGTACGCGGATCACCATACTGCTGAGACTTTTGGCCTCCAGGGAGGAAGCCTCAGGCCGGTGAAGGGAGGCTATGCGCTGGTCATGGCCGACGGCCCGGCGGACACAGGGACCTCCGTGCTGGCCCCGGACGACATCCCGGGTCCGGCGGATCATATAGCGGAGCACAAGACAAAAGTGAAACCGGTCAAGCTCAAGGCGAGGCCTCTTTGCCTGAACATGGAGTTGCCGGAAAATGTGTTGTGAAGGAGGCAGGGGGTGTCCATGCATATTGGGCAGAAAAAAGATATGTGGAGAGTTTTTACGCGAAAAACGCAAATCTCTGCTGTGTATGGCACCTTTGTGCTCATGCAGATCGCGTTTTTATCTTGGTAGCTTTATCAGTTTCACATATATCAACAGTATACGCTCACACTTCGGGAAATACTGAAGCCCTGTATAATTGGGGGTTTTTAGGTTGTGCATTAGCTGCGCTTTTCAAGATGTAGCGCGTAGGCGCTTATTTGTGTGCGATTATATTTCTGCAGTCAAGTCCGTTCAAAAAATGCTCAGATGCGGCCAGAATCCAGCGTAAGTGGAATTATTCAGAGGTTCCCTAACAGTTTAGGCAACGAGATGTCCCATGCCTATGGCTGGCTGCCATAAACCAAGGGGCAAATATATTGCAACCGGAGGTATGTTTCTATGAGAAAATATGCCCATGTCCTCTCCCCGATCAAGGTCCAGGACCTTGTTCTGAAAAGCCGGTTCGTGTCCGGCAACTCTCTGCCCCATTTCCTCCAGGGACCGGAGCCATTCCCTTCGGAGCAGGTCATCCACCACATGGCGAGCGTGGCTCGAAACGGTGCTGCCATCGTCACTTTCGCAGATTGGACGAATCCCGACCAGCGTCATTCCTTCAACGAGGACGGCCGGCGTTTCCCCATGTTCGATCTGACGGACCCCAGTGTGGAGAACTATATGTGCCAGCTGGCCGATCAGGTGCACTATTATGGCTCGTACATATCCCTGGCCATCATGCCCTTCGCCGCGCCGGACCCCATGTATGACGTCTGCGCCGTCCCGGCGGTAGACCTGTCCAAGCCTGCTGATCCCACGAATTTCCGGGACGGGCAGGTGGATTACGACATCGGTGTCATGACCCGAGGCGGGCAGGCAGCCAAGGAGCTGACCCACGATATGATCCGCAGCATCATCGACGACTGCGCCCAAAAGGCAAAGCGGTATCAGTCCTTCGGCTTTGATATGGTGACGCTGCACTTCGCCTACCGGGCCACGCTGTTTGCCCGGTTCATCTCCCCCGTCACCAACAAGCGCACGGACGAGTACGGCGGTCCAATCGAAAACCGCGCCCGTTTTCTGCTGGAGCTGGCAGGGCGCATCAAGGAGGTCTGCGGAAAACGCTTCCCCATCGAGGTGCAGATCACCCCGGAGGAGCCCAGCGGCACCACCATTGAGGACACCATCCGCCTGGCCAGGCTCTGCGAGGGCGTGGTGGATATCTTCCAGTTCCGCGCCTCCAACGCGAATCTGAACCACCCCACAGGCTATAACTCCGCCCAGCATAAATACGCCGTGCTGGACGCCTGCGCCAAGGTCAGGGCCAGCGGCACATCCATCCTGTGCGAACCCATCGGCGGTTTCCAGGACCTGGATGACGCGGAGAAAATCATCGCCTCCGGCCAGGCCGATCTCATCGGCGGGGCCCGGGCATTTTTCGTTGACCCCGATTACTATCAGAAAGCCAAGGAGGGTCGGGGCGAGGACGTGCTGCCCTGTGTGCGGTGCAACAAGTGCCATGTGGCCAGCCTAGAGGGACGCTGGACCAGCTTTTGCACCGTGAATCCGGAGCTGGGCATCGCCCATAAGCTGGACAAGCTCACCCGGCCGGCCGCCGCCCCTAAAAAGGTCGCCGTGGTGGGCGGCGGCCCCGCCGGGATGCGGGCAGCGCTGTACTGCGCCGAGCGCGGTCATGCCGTGACGCTGTACGAGGCGTCGGATAGGCTAGGCGGCCAGCTAAAGCTCATGGACGCCCCTACCTTCAAGTGGCCCCTGGTGAATTACCGGGAGTATCTCATCCGCCAGCTGCAAAAGTCGTCTGTGACAGTGGTTTTGAACACCAAAGCGACGAAGGAGCTGCTGCAGACAGGTGGGTTTGAGGTCGTTATCGCGGCGCTGGGCGCGGTGCCCAGCCTGCCGCCGGTCAAGGGGTGCGAATACTGCCGGAACGTATTTGAAACCTTCGGCCATGAGGCCGAGTTCGGAAAGCGCGTCGTGGTCATCGGCGGCTCGGAATCTGGCACGGAGGCCGGAATGTATCTGGCGGAAAACGGCCATGAAGTCACCGTCCTTACCCGGCAGGACGGCCTGGCCCTGGACGCAACGCCTATCCATTATCGGGAGATCATGCAGGAGTTTTACGCCGGGCTGGAACATTTCGATTATATCCCCCGCGCCGCCGCCACGGAGGCGGGAGAGGGCTATGTGGAATACCGGGACAGAAACGGCGGCGTCCACCGCATCGAGTGCGACAGCGTGGTCGCCCTGGGCGGCATGAGTCCAAAGCAGACGGAGGCCATGGCCCTGTCGGACTACGGCGGAGATTTCTATATGATCGGTGACTGCCGTCACGTGGGAAATATCCATACCGGCTCCCGGGACGCCTATGCCGTGACCCATCAATTTTAAAGAATGTTTAAACCGCAAGCAGCCGCCCGCACCGCGGGCGGCTGCTTGCTGCTTGGAGGTGGAAAGCAGGGCGGCCTGCTTCACCCGATCCATCAGTCCGTCTGTTAGGTTTCCATCTCTCTGATCCACAGCTCTGCCAGCTGGGCCATGCCCGCCTTCGTGGGGTGGGCGCCATCGATGGCGTCGTATACCACGCCGTACTTGGCCAGGTCCGCCGTATGGCAGCCGGCCTTTTCTGCCGCCGCCCGAATGATGCCGCTGAATGGTTCCAGGGGCACAGTTGGGTCCTCGCCCATGAAATAGGGCTCGTCGTCCAGCACCTTCCGGCCGTTTATCAGCGTGGCGCACCATATCTCCGCTCCGGGATGGACCTCCCGCAGCCGGGAGAGCATCCTCTCATAGGCCCCGGCGAACACCTCCGGGGAGACGTCAAAGCCCATGTCATTGGCTCCCATGAAGATGAGTATGACCTCCGGTTCGCCCAGAGCGCGGATACGCTCGTAGGAGCAGGCCCCCCGGCCCAGGCCGTAGCCGTCGGCAACGCAGGAGCCGGAATAGGCGTTGTCCGTATCGAAAACGCCCCCAAGGCCGTTGATAACGCTCATCCACCAAGTGTCCTCCGGTCCGGCAAGGCCCCCTTTCCGGCACATGGTCCGGCCATAAAACAGATTTGGGTCGTCTGTGATCCCGCGGAAGGTGGAAATAGAGTCTCCCAGAATGGAAAAACGCTTGCCGGCGTAGCTCATGCATATCAACTCCTTTTGAGGACTATTATAGTGCCGTGGACTGGGATTGGCAAATATATCCTGTTATGACTTGGGCAGCACCATATCAATGCCGTGCTTTACGATTGCTTCGTTGCCGGAGCGGGTAATAGAAGCTGATAAGGAAGACGATCCGGCAGCCGCTGGGTTATCTTCGCGGGGATTTGGAAGCGATACAGCAGACAGAAAATCATCATCCCGGCTACCTGGACGCTGTACTGCCAAGGCGAAAACTGGAACGGCTGTATGTGTTGCGTCATCTCTACGCCCAACAGAGGGAGATGTTCCAAAACGATACGCACCGGGTGAACAACCGGATCGTGAGCTTATATCAATTCGTTATCAGCGGTGATAACAGAAGATCAAAGCTGGAGATAACTGTGGTGCTCGACAAAAATAGTATAAGCGTTATGCCTTGAATTGCAATCCGCAGAATGTAACAAGTATTGTTACCTGTTTTCTTACTCAGGCAGATTTTCATCCCCCCAAGCCTTCATGTAATCAAGAACAGATAAAAAGCTCTCCCCCAGTTCTGTCAACGAATACTCTACTCGCGGAGG
>CAZVRP010000056.1:0-10887 GCA_964630255.1 uncultured Oscillospiraceae bacterium
CAGCAGCACCTGGTTCAGAACGCTGCCCAGTACATAGCGGTAGCCGGGATTTGTGACGGCGACCTCTACCGCCTCGGAGATGGCGCAGCCCAGGCTGCCGGTGGTGCCGGGATGCTCCGCCAGGATCTTCCGGCCCACCTCTGTTTCCATGGAGGGGGACGGTGTGACGGAGGCGCCGTAGGTGCGCATGACCTCCCGGCGGAAGGGCTTCTGCTCATAGGACACCTTCACCATGTAGACCTTGCAGTCCAATCCCAGATAGGCGCAGGCCATGGACAGGGCGGTGCCCCACTGCCCGGCACCGGTTTCGGTGGTCACACCCTTCAGCCCCTGCTTCTTGGCATAATATGCCTGGGCGATGGCGGAGTTGAGCTTATGGCTGCCGCTGGTGTTGTTGCCCTCGAACTTGTAATAGAGCTTGGCCGGGGTCTGGAGCTTCTCCTCCAGGCAGTAGGCACGGACCAGAGGCGAGGGCCGGTACATCTTATAAAAGCTGAGTATCTCCTCGGGAATGGGGATGAAAGGGGTGGTATCGTCCAGCTCCTGGGCCACCAAATCCTCGCAGAAGATGCCGCTCATCTCCTCCGCCGTCAGGGGCTTATGGGTGCCGGGATTCAGAAGGGGCGCGGGCTTGGTCTTCATATCCGCCCGCAGGTTGTACCACGCAGTGGGCATCTCGTCTTCGGTGAGGTATGTCTTATAGGGTATATTCTTATCCATTGTGAGATCTCCTTTAAGTTAAAGTTACAGGCGGCAAAACATATCGCGGCGCGGGACCGCCGGACATCAGCCCTCCAGGTCGCCGAACTCCTCGGCGGTAGTGATAGCCTGCACCTTGGTGCACAGGGGGGCAAACAGCTCCGCCAGCTCGTCATAGGTCTTGCCGGTGACCTGCTCACAGACGTTTGTATTGATGGTGGCAGTGCCGTTATCAAAGGTCATGACAGGCAGAGTGGCGGGGTCAGCGCCGTCCACCAGCACCTGGGCGATCATGTTGGCGGTCTCCACGCCCAGGTTGGCATAGTCCACGCCATAGCCCAGGAAGGCCCCGTTCAGGGCGAAGGAGTCGGCGCCGGTGTAGTGGGGGATGCCGGCCTCGGCCAGGTCCTCATAGATAGAAAGTTCGGCGGTCATGATGGTGTTGTCGGAGGGGGTGAACACCGCGTCCACACCGTCGGCGATCATGGCGTCCACAGCCAGCTGGACCTCGGGAACGGTGGTGCCATTATATTCCTTGTAGGCGATGTTCTTTCCGTCAAGATACTCCTTGGCGGCGGCGATGGGGGTGGCGGAGGAGTCCTGACCCACGTCGTACAGCAGACCGATAAGGTCCGCCTCGGGATCGGCGGCGAAGATGAGCTCCATGATGGCGTTGGTGTCCAGATAGTCGCTGGTGCCGGTGATGTTGGCGCCAGGGGCCTCATTGCTTTCCACGATACCGGCGGCCTCGGGATCGGACACGGCGGCAAAGATTACGGGGATGTCCTCAGTCGCGGCCTGCATCTGCATGGCTACGGGGGTGGCCACGCCCACCATCAGGTCCACGCCGTCAGCGATGAAGTTGGAGATAATCTGCTCCATGACGGTGGCGTCGGCGTTGCAGTTGTCGTCCGTCACCACAAAGGTCACCCCCAGGTCGGCACCCAGGACGTCCAGCTGGGACTTGATGTTGTCCACGATCTGGTTCAGAGAGGCATCGTCCACATAGTTGCAGATGCCGATCGTGTACTCGGCGGCCACTTCGGCCTCGGTGACGGCCTCCTCGGCCACCTCCTCAGCCGCGTCGATATCGGCTTCGGTCACAGCCTCGGCGTCGGCCGCCGGGTCCTTCCCTCCGGAGGAGCCGCAGGCCGCCAGGGACATCATCATGGTCAGCGCCAGCAGGGCGCACAGCAATTTCTTCATGGTTTTCATAGTTGGATTCTCCTTTTGGCTTTCAAAATTTATGATATATTTATATTTGAACGCTTACGCAGATGTGCGGCAGTTCACGCCCGCCATCGCTTAGATAATATGAACATACGGTCTTACCTCCTGCAAAAATAAAAATCCTGTCCCAGCAATATCTGCTGGGACAGGAGATAAGACATTTCCTGCGGTGCCACCCGGCTTGGCGCTCACGCGCCCCACTCATTCCGCGCCATCACGCGGCGGCGTTGTTCACGGAGCGCTCCTCTCCGTCGCACATAGGGCGGACAAGTCCGCCTTCCGATTGCCCTCCGAAGTCCATTCACACGATCCGGTCTGTGCCGCGTTCTCAGCATCCGCGGCTCTCTGTGCCACACCAGGAAAGGCTACTCACTCTTCATCAACGGTTTGCTGTATTAAACTGTCTGCATTGTAAACCCGTCCGGCCGGGTTGTCAAGACTTTTTTTGAAGAAAACCAAAAATTTTTGCGGCTCGGGGGCCCGGCGGCATGGGCGTCCAGAGCGGAGGCCGTTTTACTCTTGACGCGCCCGTGCGGATCTACTAAAATATGATCAGGCGGATATCACATAAAAAACGCACAGGGAAACGGCGATCTGCATGGCCAGAATCACAGGAATGCCCACAAAAAATTTGGGTTTTCGGGTCTTGTGGCGGAAAAGATACATCCCGCCCAAGGCCCCGATGGCCCCGCCGATGGCCGCCAGTCCTAAGAGCACAGCCTCCGGGATGCGCTCCCGATGGACCCGGGCCCGGTGCTTGTCGATCCCCATCATGACCAGAGCCAGCAGATTCACCGCCTCCAGATATATCAGCAGCACGAAGAAAATATCCATAGCGCCGCCAGTATACACTTTTTCCGCCGGGAGGTCAACCAATGGACACACGCAAGCTGTATTATGAGGACGCCTATATCCGCTCCTTTGAGGCCGTAGTGCTGAGCTGCGAGCCGGCCAAAAACGGCTGGGCCGTCACCCTGGACGCCACCGCCTTTTTCCCTGAGGGCGGCGGCCAGACCGCCGACACGGGCGCGCTGGGGGACGTGCATGTGCTGGACGCCCACGAGCGGGACGGCGCGGTGGTGCATACCACGGACGGGCCTCTGCCGGTGGGACAGGCCGTGCGGGGCCATATCGACTGGACCCAGCGGCGCAGGAAGATGCAGAACCACACAGGCGAGCACATCGTCTCCGGCATCATCAAGGCCCGGTACGGCTTTGAGAACGTGGGCTTTCATCTGGGAGAGGACGGCTGCACCATCGACGTCAGCGGCGAGCTAGACAGAGAGCAGCTGGATGAGATAGAGCGGGCCGCCAACGAGGCGGTATGGGCCGATCTGCCCGTGACGGCCAGGTTCCCTTCCCCAGAAGAGCTGGAGCGCATGGATTACCGCAGCAAGCTGGATCTGCGGGAAAACGTACGTATCGTCACTGTGGAGGGGATCGATATGTGCGCCTGCTGTGCGCCCCATCTGTCCAGCACCGGCCAGGTGGGCGTCATCAAGCTGTTGGATTTCATGCGCCACCGGGGCGGCGTCAGGGTGTGGATCAAGGCCGGAGCGGACGCTTTGGCGGACTACCATCGGCGGTATGAGGCCAGCGCCGCTGTGTCCGGGCTTTTGAACGTGCCGCAAACGGACATCGCAGGAGGCGTGGAAAGGCTCCTGGCCCAGCGGGACCAGCTCAAGCGTGAGTATGCCGAGATGGAAAAAAAGACGCTGGAGGCCCGAGCCGCCGCCCTGGAGGCGACAGAGGGAGATATGCTCCTGTTCGCCCCGGGGGCGGAGGAGGCGGGGCTGCGCATCCTGGCCAACGCAGGCATGGAAAAGTGCGGCGGCGTGTGCGCCGTGTTTTCCGGGACAGACGGGGCCTGGCGGTTCGTCATGGCCAGCAGGAGCCTGGATATGCGCGCCTTCATCAAGGAGCACGGCCCGGCCCTGGGGGCCAGAGGCGGCGGTCAGGAGCGAATGATATCCGGCCGGAGCACGGCCTCCCGGGCGGCGCTGGAGGCATTTTTCACCGAATGATAAAAATGAATTGCAATTTGTACCTGCAGCCTGCGTCGAAAAGCCCTAAAAACAAGCGCGGCGGCAAAGTAAAACGGTTCCCGTGAGACGACCTCACGGGGACCGTTTGATGTGATTGGGAACTTATTACGTTTCCTCCTCGTCCTTCTCCTTGGAGAGCATCACGTTGGCCAGAATGCCCAGGATCAGTGCGCAGGCAACGGTCCGCAGCTCCACCGCGCCGAAGCTGACGGACAGGCCGCCCACGCCGGTGATGAAGATGATGGAGGCCACAAACAGGTTCCGGTTCTTGTTCAGATCCACCCCCTGGAGCATCTTGAAGCCGCTCATGGCGATGAAGCCGTACAGAGCCACGCATACGCCGCCCATGACGCAGGCGGGAATGGTCTGCAAAAAAGCCATCAGGGGAGAGATGAAGCTGACGATGATGCACAGCACCGCCGCGCCCCAAATGCTGACGGTGGAGGCGTTGCGGGTGATGGCCACGCAGGCGATGGACTCGCCGTAGGTGGTGTTGGGGCAGCCGCCGAACAGAGCCCCGGCCATGGAGCCGATGCCATCGCCAAGCAGGGTCCGGGTCAGACCCGGATCTTCCAGAAGGTCGGCGCCGATGATGGAGGAGAGGTTCTTGTGGTCCGCCAGATGCTCGGCGAAGACTACGAAGGCCACGGGCACATAGGCGGTAAACAGGGTCAGAAGATATGTACCGGTCACATCCCCCAGGCTGCCGCCCAGCAGGAAGGTGAAGTCAGGGGCGGCCACAAAGCCGCAGCCGGCAAAGGCGCTGTAATCGATGACCACCAGGGCGGCGTTGCCGGTAGCTCTGCCGATAAGGGCGAACACAGAGGCGCAGGCATAGCCCGCCAGGATGCCGATGATGAAGGGAACCAGCTTGAGCATTTTCTTGCCGTAGGTGGAGGCCAGCATGGTCACCGCCAGCGTCACAAGTCCGCAGATGATGGCCACATACACGCTGCCGCCCTCCACGCTGGCCTGGGTCAGATCGCCCACGGCGTTGCCGGCCAGGGACAGGCCGATGATGGCCACGGTGGGTCCGATGATGACAGGAGGCATGAGCTTGTCGATCCACTTCACACCGCAGAACTTGATGACCACGGCGATGATGACATACACGAGCCCGGCCATGACTGCGCCGATGATCAGGCCCCAGTAGCCAACGGCCATGGAGGCAGCGCCGCCGAAGGCGCTCATCATGGAGCCGATGAAGGCGAAGGAGGAACCTAGAAACACCGGACTAGAGCTCTTGGTGCACAGCAGGTACACAAAGGTGCCCACGCCCGCGCCGAATATGGCGGCCGAGGCGGTGAGGGCAGTGCCGCAAGCGGAGTTGACCACCGCCGGTACGGCGATGGTGGCGGCCATGATGGCCAGCAGCTGCTGGATGGCGAACAGGACCACCTGTCCAAATTTGGGCTTGTCCTTGATGGCGTAGATCAGATCCATTTTTTCTCTCCTTTGATAATAAATATTGAGTATGTCTCTATCTGGCACCGGCAGAAAAAAACACTCCCTCCTGCTGCGGGCAAGAGGGAGCCTAAGCTCCGTGAACCGTATCGCGCCTTGCCCACGCCACATTTGGCGGAAGACCATTTTAATTCATACTACGCACGGCGATTGAAAAAGTCAAGGCGGTCTCTTGACCGAAAGATGTCAAAGTGGTTAAATATGAGTAACAAATAAACGGGAGGTAGCGTATGAAAAAGCTGCTTGCGATACTGACAGCGCTGTCCCTGTGCCTTGGCACGTCGGCCCTGGCCAGCGGCGAGGCGTCCGGCGGGCCGGGCGGCGGCGACAGGGGGGCGGATTCATCCTATCCGACCTTTGATGAGGCTGTGGCCACGGCGGCGGTATCCGTGGACCACGGCACGGTCCGCACCATCAACGATGCCGATGCCTCCTGGACCGGCTTTGCCGGGACCCTTGAGATCGCTCCGGGCGGCTCCGTCACCGATAAGGCCCTGTCTGGCGTGCGCATCCTGGGGGCCGACTGGTCCCAGACGGCGGATGACGTCCAGACCGACAACGGCATCGTCTGGGCCGGAGCCGAGGATAAGATCCTCTATATCGGCGGACCGGAGAGCTTCTTCACCCAGACTGTGGGCGGCCAGGACCGGGCCTTCAATTCTGTCATCGTCCTCAAGGGCGAGGAGCTGGTGGACGACGCCCGGGAGGGCGACGACGGCGTTGGGGTCATCATGGACGAGGGCAACTATTGTTTGGAGAACCTCTACATTGAGACGGATGGCATGCGCGCCCCCGCCATCTACAACATGAACGCTGCCTCCACTGTAGTGGTGGATAACTGCTTTTTCAATACCAAGGGCGGGGCCAGTTGGCACCCTCTGTTCACCCTGCTCACCGCCTCCACCCGGGCGGCCCTGCTGTTCGGCGGCCAGACCTGGTTTTACAACGACGCCATCGTCACTCAAGACTGGGGCTGCCTGAGCCAGGAGGGCCAGAACGCAGGCACCCACACCTGGGCGGTGAACGACTATCTGGAGGCCTATCGGGGCGGCTATGGAGCCTATGTGCTCAACGACAACTATATGGACTTCTATGGCACAGAGATACAGGCCACGGACTATGCCATCTTCCTTTGCAGCCATGCCACCGCTGTCATCGACAGCCTGGAAGCGGGACTGGCGGACGCGGCCGTGGCCGCCAACATGGATGAATACGGCGTGACAGTGACGGAACCCGTGACGGAGGACGGCGGCAGTCTCATCGCCGGGACCATCAACGCCATCGTGGTCCATACCAACGGCGTCACCAACGGCACTGCCCAGCTGACTGTGGCCAACTCCACCGTCACCACCGACCCGGTCCACGGCCTGCGGACCGTCGGCCTCACTGGCGAACCCATCGACCTGGACATCTCCTACCGCTGGACCGATTCCGATGACGAGACCGCTTTCAATCAGGGGGAGAGCTGGTTCGCTATGAAAAATATGTGGGGCTCCGCCGCCCTGATCCGCTCCATGAGCGCTGACCTGACCTTCGACAACACCGCCATATATCCCTCCAACGGGGTGCTCTTGCAGAGCGTCATCGCCTATGACCCCAACGGCGGCAGTAACATGTACCGCGCTGCCGGGACCGACCCCTTGGGCGGCATCACCGCCGTCTATAAAAACGGGGACTATGCCGGCGACATCCTTCACCAGGACTACCACCGGGCCATGGACGTGACCCTGGAGAACGCCGCGCTCACCGGCGCCATCCAGAGCTATACCATGGGGATGTGGAACGACCTGTGGACAGCAGACAGGCTGGCCGCCATGCTGACCGAAGCGGGCCTTGACGCATCAGCCCTGACGCCCGGCCGTGTCTCCGCCATTCAGGCCGCCCTCACCGTGGACGAGAGTTACGACGGGGATACCTTCAAGACCGGCGTGGCCCTGGCCCTGGATGAGAACAGCACCTGGCATGTGACGGCCACCTCCAGTCTGCGCAGTCTCACCGTGGCCGACCCGGCCGGCATCACCGCCGATGGGGCCATGACCATCTATGCGGGCTGTGATACTAGCTCCGATCTGGGGTATTATAACACCGATGGGGCGGCGGTGATCGAGACGCTGGAGCCGGGCGTCACCTATAATGACGTGGTGATCGTGGTGGAGACTGTCTCCGCCGAGTCTGCCGGAGGACCCTCCATGGGCCCGTCCGGGGAGGCCGGCTGAGCTTGAAACCTCTGCCGGAAAACATCGCCGGGGTCCTGCTGCCCTGGTATGACGAGAACGTCCGGGACCTGCCCTGGCGGCGGGACGTGACCCCCTACCGGGTGTGGGTGTCGGAGATCATGCTCCAGCAGACCCGCATTGAGGCGGCCAAGGGATACTTTGAGCGGTTCATGGCCGCCCTGCCCACGGTCCGGACCCTGGCCGCTGCCGGGGAGGAGACGGTGCTGAAGCTCTGGGAGGGTCTGGGCTACTACTCCCGGGCCCGGAACCTGCATAAGGCGGCCCGGATCATCGTGGAGCGGTACGGCGGAGAGCTTCCCGCCGATGTAAAGGCCCTGCGGACCCTGCCCGGCGTGGGGGATTACACCGCCGGGGCCGTGGCTTCCATCGCCTTTGGCCTGCCGGAGCCTGCCGTGGACGGGAATGTGCTGCGCATCTGCGCCCGGCTTACCGCCTACCCGGACAGCGTCGGAGACAATAAGGTCAAAAACGGCTTCCGGGAGGCTCTGCGGTCCCGGTATCCCGCCGGGCGGTGCGGGGCGTTTACCTCCGCCGTCATGGAGTTAGGGGAGACAGTGTGTCTGCCCGGGACCCCGAATTGCCCGGCCTGTCCCCTGGGTGCCTTATGCGCCGCTCATGAGCAGGGCCGGGAGACGGAATTCCCAGTCATGCCGGAGAAAAAGCCCCGGCGCATCCAGCCGCGGACCGTTTTCCTGCTGGAATATAAGGGCCTTGTCGCCCTGTCCAGGAGGCCGGATAAGGGCCTTCTGGCGGGCCTGTGGGAGTTTCCCAACGTGGAGGGGACGCTCAGCACAGAAGGCCAGGTACTGGCTCAGGCGGCCGCATGGGGCTGCGAGCCGGTGAGGGCCGCTCCCTGCGGGGAGGCCATACATATCTTTACCCATCTGGAGTGGCATATGACGGGCTGGCGTGTCCAATGCGCCGAGCCGGCGGAACGCTTCACTTGGACGACCGGCGCGGACCGGGAGCATATATATCCCGTGCCCGCCGCCTTCCGCGCCTTCCGGGCGCAGGTGTAAAGGAGAGATCATTGTGAGACGCTTTATTATCATTCTGGCCGCGGCCCTGTGCTTTCTGACTGTAACGGCCTGCGACCCGGCGGAAATTTTGGGAGAGATAGCCGCCCAGCTCACCGAGACCGAGGCCGATATAACCCGGGACGAGGGGACTCCGGCCGGCGAGGTACAGGGGAAGGTCCAGGAGGACGGTTCTGCCTCCGATATCGTTTGGGACGCCAATGTCCCGGCGGCGGATGAGAGCGAGTCCGCCTCCGACGCCCTTCCGGCGCCGGCGGAGACCTCGGAACAGAGTCCGGCCCCGGCGGCGGATGAGTCCGTCGGCTTCGCCGCGCTCTCGCCGGAGGAGTGCATCACCGACTTCTGGCCGGAGACGCCAGGGGTCCTGCCCCGGATCGTTCTGGACTGCCCGGGGGCGGATACCATCAACGCCGGCATCCAGGCGCAATTCAGCGATCTGGCAGACGACCCTATGTGGGAGGTCCATTATGAGTGCTGCAAGGGATCCGGGCATATCCTGAGCATTGTGATCGTGCGGCAGATGAACGACAGCGCCTGGTACACGCCCTATAACCTGGACCTGGATACCGGCGAGGCTTTGGACGGCGGGGCGCTGTTGGCCCTGCTGGGCGTGGACGGGCAGGCCCTGGCGGAGTTGGAGACGGCGCTGCTGGGCGATGAGTTCACCTATCAGTATGGCGGCATGCAGGCCGGCGATCCCGACTTCTATGCCCAGCAGTACGCCCGGACCACCGATCCGGCCAACACTGATATCGAGAATGTGTGGTTCAGCGGGGACGGACAGCTGTGTTTCCTGGGCCGCATATACAATATGGTCGGGGCGGAGAGCAGCGAGTACCCCATCGGCACCGGGATGTTCTTCTGAAAACCTGACAGGCTGGCCAAAATACGGCGGTTGTATAAGAAGAAAAAATGTGTTATACTGTGTTTGTCCGCCGGGAAAATGGGATTTTCTGGCGGCGGTACAGAGAAAAATATTGCAGGATATACGAAAGGAAGATTCGATCATGGCACTGATGACCGGCGAGCAGTACATAGAGAGCATCCGCGCCCTCAAGACCCGCATCTACATGTTCGGCAAGCAGATACCCAATTCGGTGGACGACCCCATTCTGCGTCCCAGCCTCAACTCTGTGAAGATGACCTATGACCTGGCCCAGGACCCCCAGTACGCGGATCTGATGACCACCACCAGCCATCTTACGGGGAAGAAGATCAACCGCTTCTGCCACATCCACCAGAGTGCCGAGGATCTGATGCTGAAGGTGAAGATGCAGCGGCTGTGCGGTCAGAAGACAGGCGCCTGCTTCCAGCGGTGCGTGGGGCTGGACGCCTTCAACGCCGTGTACGCCACAGCCTACGAGGTGGATCAGGCCCACGGCACCAATTATTTTGAGAATTTCAAAAAATATATCGAGTACGTCCAGGAGGCGGATCTGGTGGTGGACGGCGCCATGACCGACCCCAAGGGCGACCGGGGCCTGGCCCCTCACGCCCAGGCGGACGGCGACCTGTTTTTGCGGGTGGTGGAGCGCCGGCCGGACGGCGTGGTGGTCCGGGGGGCCAAGGCCCATCAGACCGGCGCGTCCAATTCCCATGAGGTGCTGGTCATGCCCACCCAGGCCATGAAGCCCGAGGATAAGGATTATGCCATTGCCTTTGCCGTACCTATCGACGTGGAGGGCCTGTTCATGATCGTGGGCCGCCAGAGCTGCGACACCCGCAAGCTGGAGGAGGGCACCCTGGACCGGGGCAATCCTACCTTCGGCGGCATGGAGGCCCTCATGATCTTCGACAACGTGTTCGTGCCCAACGAGCGCATTTTCATGAACGGCGAGACCGAGTTTGCCACCATGCTGGTGGACCGCTTCGCCAGCTATCACCGTCAGAGCTACGGCGGATGCAAGGTGGGCGTGGGCGATGTGCTCATCGGCGCCGCCGCCACGGCGGCGGAGTATAACGGCGTGGAAAAGGCCAGCGCCGTGAAGGATAAGATCATTGAGATGACCCACCTCAATGAAACGCTCTATTGCTGCGGCATCGCCTGCTCGGCCGAGGGCCACCCCACCCCCTCGGGCAACTACATGATCGATCTGCTGCTGGCCAATGTCTGCAAGCAGAATGTGACCCGCCTCCCCTATGAGATCGCCCGCCTGGCCGGGGACATTGCCGGCG
>CAZVRP010000057.1:0-10504 GCA_964630255.1 uncultured Oscillospiraceae bacterium
CCTGGTGGATACGCCAGGCCATCACCCGCGCCATCGCTGATCAGGCCCGGCCCATACGCATACCGGTGCACATGGTGGAGACCATCAACAAGGTCATCCGGGTGTCCCGCCAGCTTTTGCAGGAGCTGGGTCACGACCCCTCCGCCGAGGAAATCGCCGAGGAGATGAACCTGCCGGTGGATAAGGTTCGGGATATCCTCAAAATCGCCCAGGAGCCTGTGAGTCTGGAGACGCCTATCGGAGAGGAGGAAGACTCCCACCTGGGGGACTTTATCGAGGACGAGGGGGCCTCCGAGCCCTCCGAGGCCGCCAGCTTTACCCTTCTGAAGGAGCAGCTCATGAGCGTGCTGGACACCCTGACCCCGCGGGAGAAAAAGGTTCTGGAGCTGCGCTTCGGCATCATAGATGGCCGCACCCGCACCCTGGAGGAGGTGGGTAAGGAGTTCAACGTCACCCGGGAGCGCATACGCCAAATCGAGGCCAAGGCCCTGCGCAAGCTCCGCCATCCCTCCCGGTCCAAAAAGCTGCGGGACTTTCTTAACTGATGGCGATGAAAAGCAATTAAAAAGAGCGGTCCGTCGACGGAGGGCATCAGCCTTCCGCGGCGGACCGCTCTTTTACCAGCTCCCGGTACAGCGCCGGGCCGGACCAGCTCGCGTTTTGTTCGGTGAGGACCGCTTTCAGGCTGTCCGGCGCCCGGGCGGTGCCCAGGGCGGACAAAAACGCGTCCAACTGCCTGGCCGTGAGATGGCCCAGCACCAGCATCCGGCCGAGGACGTCGCCGGCCTCTCCCGTGACGGAACGGGGCATCAGGCCAAACAAGGCCCCTACCGGCCGGGCGTATTCCTCCGGCCCCACCCGGCGCAGGCGGATGCCCAGACGGGCGCAGACCGCTTTCACAGGCTTGAGCTCTCTTGCCTCGAAGCCATAAGCAAGCACTGTCGCATTCACAGCAGCCCCAGCTCCTTTCCGATCCGAAGGGCCTCCGCTATGGCGATCCGGTCCCTGGCGTGGATCTCCGCGCCCACGTTCTCCACGGGCCGGGTATCGTACATACGCAGTATCTCGTCCGCGGGGACCCACACCGCGGGCGCGAACATGATCTGCTCCTCCGGTGTGCGGTGCGCGGGCCGCCGGCCCACGGCCCGGCAGAGGAAGTAGTGCTGGATATCCCGCCGCCGCAAAACGAAGTACTCGTTGGCAATGATCCCCACTTCGGCCAGTATCTCTATTTCCAGGCCGACCTCTTCACCCATTTCGCGCCGCAAAGCGGCCTCCAGGGATTCCCCGTCCTCCACGCCGCCGCCGGGAGTCTCAAAATGGTCCCGGCGTCCGAACTCATCGGCGCCATCGATATGGTTCAGTACGATGCGGCCCATATCGTCCAGCACGATGCCCCGCACCGCGCTGCGCTCCCGTTCGATGGGGGCGGGGGGATAGTATGTATCTTTGATCGTATCGCACAGCG
Organism: uncultured Oscillospiraceae bacterium; assembly: GCA_964630255.1. GTDB lineage: Bacteria > Bacillota > Clostridia > Oscillospirales > Oscillospiraceae > CAJOIG01. Next base: position 1,469 of record CAZVRP010000057.1, read on the forward strand.
CTTTCATGCGGTCACCCGTTCATAGGCGGCCCGGTTTATAATACAGGCCGTCTCCACCGCCTCCACCGGCCCGGAGCCGTACCGGTGGGCGGCAAGGCAGCCGTTCCGGCGGGCATTAGGCTTATCCATGGGCAGGGTCAGGGCGTACAGAGCGTTTCGCCGGGCCTCCTCCTCCGTGGCTCCGTAGCCGATTCCTGCCACCTGGGGCAGATCCTTCTGCCGGAGGCATCCCTGGCAGCGCAGCAGCACCCGATCGGCAAATACCGTCAGGTCATAAGGCTCGGCGCACAGGTCCTCCCCCCGGAGGCCCTTTTTCTGGATGTCCGCCAGCAGCGAGGCCAGAGAACCGTCTCCGCCGGCGTCGGCGGCGCACTCCAAAAGCATCACTGTGGCGGCCGGGAGCATGGTACGGGCCCGTTTTTCAAGCTGTTCGACAAAACTAGTGTCCATCCGACGATCCTCGCTCTTTACAAAACCTCTTTGAAGGCGTATGCTTTAAATACAGCTTATCCAATGGGTCCCGGAGGACCCGGCTCATATCTTTATCCCACAACCCTATGCTTGGGCGGACTGTGCTTCCACAGCCCGCCAATTTTTTCTGGTAGAAGCATTAAGACTTTTGCCCGGGAATGGCATCAATTCTCGCTGAGATACTCCGTGCTGCACCAGCCCCATGTCTCGCCGTACAGGACCAGAGCCCAGTTATTCTTTTTTGCGTATATGGTCAGCTCGGTGTCGTCCGGCATCTGGGCCAGCTCGGAATAGGTGGTGTTGGGGCCGGTGCGCAGCTTCAAGGGCACTGTGTTGACGCTCACCTGGGCGGATATGGGGCCGTCCGTATAGTCCAGATCGTCCGGGTATATCTGCAGATCGGCTGCGGCGATGGCGTCGCGGGTGGCCTGGTCGGGGAATGGCTCCGGCGTGGGGGTGGGCGTGGCTGCGGGCTCCACAGCGGCGGCCGACGGGATGGCGGAGGGGGTCTCCTGTTCCGCCTGGCCCCGGCGGCCCGTGATGAGCATCACGGCGATCAGGATGGCCAGCGCCACGCATATAGCGATGCAGATGATCTCCATCCGTTTCCACTGGGCGTCCCCCCAGCTGGAAAAGGGAAGCCGTAAGCCCCGCCGGGACGTCTGCCGATCCGCCTCCGGATGCTCGTCGTCCTCCCGGGGCAGAAGCGTTGGCGATCTGAATTCTGCGGCGGTGGCGTTTGCGCCGCCGTCATCGTCGTACTGCTCCGGCTCCGTCCAGCGGGGGGCGCTCCGGCGGGTCCCGGTCTTGCGGGGCGTCTTTGCGGGCGCGGCCGCCCGGGGCGCCGGCTGCTTGGGTGCGGGCTGCCGGGCGGTGGCCTCCGGCTGCCGCTGGCGGCTCAGAAGGGACTCCATCTTTTCCTGGGCGGGACCGTAGCCCGCCTGGGCCGACTGCACAAGGCACTTGGCGGCCAGCCGGTTCCAGCGAGTCTCCTCCGGCTCCTCCTCCGCCCGCTGCAGGGCCCACAGAGAGAGCTCATAGTTGGCCTGGGGGTCGCCCGCCTTGGCCCGCTCGATCATTTCCTGTTCTTCTCGCTCTGTCCAATCTCTCATATCTTCAGGCACCTCCCGCTCGCCAGTCATCCACTGGTATCCAGCATTCAAAATATCCGCACAGCTCCCCATCCTCCAACAGAGAGGCTACCAGCATCCCCTGAGCGGGGGCGGCCACAGTCAGCCCGTGTTCCGCCGCCCATGCCAGGGCGTAGTCCAGGTGGCGGGCGGTGAAGTTGTTCTTGCCCCGGCTGCGGAAAAAGGTATGTATGCTCCGCCGGGACGGTATGGTCTCCACCGGCGGCGCGGTGGGGAAATCCAGCTCTCTTACGTAATCCATCTCCAGGGCGAAGCCCCAACGGAAATCCATCTCGTCGCCGCCGGTGAGCGCACAGACGGGTATCTCAAAATACCGGTGGTTGAAGGGCATGGCCTCCAGCCACTGGTGGGCGAACCGCTCCAACCCCTCCCCGGTGGGATACTCGTTGCCCACACGGTTGATGAACCGGGCCACCGCTGGGCTGTCCGCCAGCTCGCACTGTTCCAGCAGGGCGGGGATGCGCGCCAGCTGCTCCCGGTACTCCTGACTCCGGCGCAGCAGCAGCTGGCACCGGCGGATGGTGGAGCGCAGCTCATCCTCCTTGTATATGAAGATATCATTCAGATCCTCCGCCGAGGGGATGCGGACCATGTCCGCGATCTGCTCGATGGAAAAGCCGAAATTCTTGAACCACAGGCAGTCCATGAGGAAGTTGATGTCCCATGAGTCATAGTACCGGTAGTCGTTGCTGGCGTCCTTATAGGGGGTGACGACCCCTTTTTTCTCATAGTAACGGAGCAGGTCGGTCGAAATACCCAGGATGCGGGCCACATCTCCTATTTTATACCGCACGGTACGCCTCCATTCTCCGTCGCCGCGGCGATTGTACGGGATATCTAAAGATTATAATGAAAAATTGTCAGATTTTCAACCGCATTTTGCCTTGACTTTTGTACCATTCCAAGGTTTATAGTAAATATAGTCAATTTATACATTATATTTAGGAGGATATGACTTATGGCCTACATGCCTTTGGACAAAAGCAAGTTCTATCTGGACGACTCCAAAATGACCAAAATTTACGATCTGTCCATGCCTTGGGGCGTGGACACCCCCCTGTGGCCCTTCCCCGGCGCCCGCCAGGACCTGGTGTTTCCCCGGGGCCAGTATCTGGGCCGCTTCCATAAGCGCACCATGACCTACACCGGCACCCTCCACGCCGGGACCCACATGGATGCCCCCAACCACGTCCTGCATGAGGAAGAGGTGGACCGGGAGGCCAACGGCTATACCCTGGCTGAGATCCATCTGGAGCGCTGCATCGGCACCGGCGTCATCGTCGATATGCGTTACCTGAAGGACGAGTTTGAGGAGAAGTGGAACGCCGCCGCCGGCGACCCCGCCAAGATGGGCAACATCTGGCATGAGATCACCCCCGCCGAGGTGGAGGCCGCCTGCGCCAAGGATGGCCTGGAGATCCGGGAGAACGACTGGGTGGTCATCAACACCGGCTTCCATCATTATTGGCGTCAGAACAACGACAAGTACTACAACTACTATCCCGGCGAGGGTCCGGAGCTGGCCAACTATCTCATCCACGAGAAGCACATCAAGGGCATTTCCGGCACCTGGGGCGCGACTGATGCCCCCCTGTGGCACGATCCTCTGAGCGAGCAGATGCCCTGGCTGGACAAGGCCTATCGCAAGGCCACCGGCAAGGACCCCACCGTGGAGTTCCCCGACTATGAGCCCTGCCACCGCCTGTATATGCAGAACGGCGTCTGCACCGTGGAGAACGCCGGCGGCGACATCGACTTGGTCACAGGCAAGCGGATGATCATCGCCGCTTTCCCCTTCCGCTGCGAGATGGCCGACGGCGGCTTCGTCCGTCTGGTGGCCTGGGAGCCGGGTTCCTTCTGATTCGGAACAAAACATATTCCGGGGCCGGTGCAAGACCGGCCCTGCTTTATAGGAGCGCAATATCATGAAGAGCATTGAAGATATCAGGAAGATTGCCGTCCTGGGCGCGGGGACCATGGGACCCGGCATCGCCCAGACCTACGCCATGGGCGGCTATGCCGTAACCATGTGGACCCGCCGGGAGGAGACGAGGGAGAAGGCCAAGGCTGCCTTGAAGTCCTCCATCGCCACTTTTGTGGAGGAAGGAATCATCCCCGCCGACCAGGAGCAGGCCGTCTATGACCGGATCAGCTTTGCCGCCACCGTGGAGGAGACCGTGGCCGGGGCCGATTTCATCCAGGAGACCATCGTGGAGAACCGGGAGGCCAAGGAGGCCCTGTATGCCCAGCTTGCTCAGTGCGCGGGCCCGGAGGCCGTCATCGCCTCCAATACCTCAGCCATGAATATTTTTGAGGTGGCCCCCTCCTCTCTCCTGCCCCAGCTGTGCATCGCCCACTGGTATGCCCCGCCCCAGCTCATCCCTCTGGTGGAGGTGGTCAAAAGCGACGAGGCGCCCCAGGAGGCCGCCGACATGATCGTGGCCCTGCTGAAAAAGTGCGGCAAGACCGCTGTGTTCATGAAAAAATTCATCCGGGGCTATATCGTCAACCGGCTCCAGCAGTGCCTGAACCGAGAGGTATTCTATCTTCTGGACAACGGCTACTGCGACGCGGAGGCCATCGACCTGGCCGCCAAGGCCAGCTTCATCCCCCGGGCGGTGGTTCTGGGTCTTTTGAAGCGGGCCGATTTCGGCGGACTGGACATGACCGCCAACAACTACAAAAACCATAGCTACACCATGCCCGAGCACGGGGACGAGATGCCCGCCTCCCTGGCCGCCCTGGTGGATGCCGGCAACCTGGGCATCAAGACCGGCAAGGGTTTTTATGACTATACCGGCCAGGATATCGATGCCTTGAAGGCCAAGCGGGATAAGCAGCTTTTTGAGGTGTTTCGACTGGCGCGGAAATTTATGGACGACCCCGTTTGACATTCCCGGAATTACCCTATATAATAATAAAGTTAATACATTAAGAAAGGATGATTCCATTGGCTACATCAAAAGTTATGTCCGTGGAGGAAGCGGTCAAAAAGTATTGCTTCTCCGGCATGACGGTCCTTCTCCCCGGATTCGTGAATGTGGGCGTGCCAGAGGTCCTGATCGAGGGCCTGCTGGATGCCGGCATTGGCGATTTGAGCGTCATCTCCAACAACACCAGCGTTCCCGGTCGCGGCATCGGCAAGCTCGTCCGCGCCAACACCATCAAGAAGATCACCTGCTCCCACATCGGCAACAACTCCGAGACCGTTGCCAAGGTGGTGGCCGGCGAGATTGATCTGACCTTCGTGCCCCAGGGCTCCCTGTGCGAGAAGGTCCGCGCCGGCGGAGCCGGCATCGGCGGCATCCTGACCCCCACCGGCCTTTACACCCCCATGATGGATGGCAAGCAGGTAGTGGAGTGGGACGAGGAAAAGGGCGAGTATAAGTTTCTGGAGGGCGAGATCGTCCCCGATCCCACAAAAAAGCGCTTCATCCTGGAGCTGCCCCTCCACGGCGACGTGTGCCTTGTCCACGCCTGGAAGGCCGACAAGATGGGCAATGTGGTCTATCGCCGCACCTCTCGCAACTTCAACGAGGCTTTTGCCACCGCCGCCGATCACGTGATCGTGGAGGCGGAGCAGATCGTGGAGATCGGCGAGCTTGACCCCGACGAGATCATGACCCCGGGATTTGTGGTCGATGCCGTTGTGCAGGGCCGCACCCTGACGGAAGCGTAAGGAGGCGCCACGATGGAACTTACCGGAAAAGATTTGATCGCTTACCGTACCGCCCGCTTTTTCCAGGACGGCGACGTTGTGAACCTGGGCATCGGCATGCCCACCAAGTGCCTGGACTATCTGCCTGAGGGCGTGGATGTCTGGGTAGATTCCGAGAATGGCGTTGTGGGCCTGACCGGCGCACCCAAGGAAGGCGAGCACGCCGATCCCAATGTGGTGGACGCCGGCGGCAAGGCATCCATGATGCGCGTCGGCGGCGCCTGCTTCGACAGCTTCCGCTCTTTCGGCTTCATCCGGGGCGGCCATGTGGACGCCACCGTCCTGGGCGCCTATGAAGTGGATGCCGAGGGCAACCTGGCCAACTGGATGATCCCCGGCAAGACCGCCGCAGGCATGGGCGGCGCCATGGACCTGGTGACCGGCTCTAAGATCACCATTGTCATGACCACTCAGACCGACAAGGCCGGCAACCCCAAGATCGTGCAGAAGACCAATATGCCTCTGACCGGCTATCACTGCATCGACTATATTGTCACCGAGATGGGCTGCTTCCATGTGCTGCCTGAGGGTCTCAAGCTCTTTGAGGTCGCCCCCGGCGTCACCCCCGAGGAGGTCCAAGCCAAGACCGGCGCAAAGCTCATCATTCCCGAGAACGTAGGCTGCATGGTGAAGGACTGAGCCGGACCGCTCTATGAGACACTCCGGCTGCAAAACAGCCGCAGTATCTGTGCGGGAGCCGGCGAAACGCAGAACGTTTCGCCGGCCCTCTTTTTTGTAAAAATGATTTGACTGTTACTTCGGGAATCATTTTATGGCCATAGTAATAAAAACACGGCTCTGAGCCGTGTGAATGGACTGGTTCGAGCTATGATTTTGACGATCCCGCAGGCCATCGGCCTGCTCATCAGCATTGCCGGTATTGCCGGCATTGCCATTTACTCCGGCACCAAGCCTCAGACCTTTGCCAATGTCAACGGCGCGCCCATCGTGGCCGGGGTTATCATCGGCACCCTGGTGGGGGGCTCCTCCACCGTGGGCACGGCCCAGCTGGCCTACAATTACGGCCTGTCCGCCTGGTGGTTCACCCTGGGCGGCGGCATTGCCTGCCTGGTGCTGGCGCTGCTTTATATAAAGCCCCTGCGCCACTCCGGCTGTATGACCCTTACAGGCCTCCTGGGCAAGGAGTTTGGAGAGGGCGCAGATATGGCCGCCTCCATCCTCAGCTCCGTGGGCACGTTCATCAACGTCATCTCCCAGCTCATCGCGGGCACCGCCGTCATCGCGGTCATCTTCCCCCATTTGGGTATCGTACCGGAGCTGATCGTCACCGCCGCGTTCATGGCGGCCTATGTGATCTGCGGCGGTGCCCAGGGAGCAGGGCGTGTGGGCATATTGAAGGTGGCGCTTCTGTATATCTCCATGTTTGCCTGCGCTGTGATGGTGCTGCGTCTGACCGGCGGCCTGGGCGGCTTCATGGACCAGGTCCGGACCATCGATAATCCGGAAGGCGTGAGATTCATGAGCCTGTTTGCCCGGGGCGTGGGCGCGGACAGCGGCGCGGGCCTGTCCCTGGTGCTGGGGGTGCTGACCACCCAGACCTACGCCATGGCGGTCATGTCCGCCAAGTCGGACGGTGCCGCCCGGCTGGGGGCGCTGGTGAGCACCTTCCTCATCCCGCCCATCGGTGCCGGCGGCATCCTGGTGGGGCTTTACATGCGGGCCAACTTCCCCGGCATCGCCGCCAAGACAGCGCTGACCAGCTTTGTTCTGGAGTATCTGCCGGGCCTGCTGGGCGGGCTTGTGCTGGGGACGCTGTTCATCGCCGTGGTGGGCACCGGCGCGGGCCTGGCCATGGGCATCTCCACCATCGTCCGCCGGGATATCGTCTTCCACTTCACCGATCGGTATCAGGACCCCAAAAAGAACGCCCGACTGAGTCATGTTCTCATCCTGGCAGTGCTGGTGATCGGATGTCTTATGTCCACCGGCAAGCTGGGGGATACTATCTTGAACTTTGCCTTCATGAGTATGGGACTGCGAGGGGCGGTGGTGTTCGTGCCTCTGTGCTGCGCTCTGTGGCTGCCGGGCCGGGTGAATAAAAGATGGGCCCTGGCCGCTATCATCGCCGGGCCGCTGCTGGTCCTGGTATGCGGAACGATCCTGCCCTTGCCCGCCGGCATCGATCCTCTGTTTGCCGGTGTGCTGGCCTCTTTCGTCTGCTGCTGCGTCGGGCTGGTAGTGGGACGGAAAGGACTCTACGATACCAATTGTTAACATTTCCTGTCTTGCATTCGGATTCCGGGACGGATATAATAACGCTTGGTGATACGAATGAAAACTCTTCTTCTGCTTATCAATCCCCGTGCCGGTAAGGGCGGGTTCAGAAACGGGCTGGGGGATGTGCTCTACACCTTCCATAGGGCCGGATTCCGCACGACCATTGCGTTCACTTCCCAGCACGGGGATGCGCCCCGGATCGCCGCGGAGGAGGCAGCCCGTTTTGACCGGATCGTCTGCGTGGGGGGAGACGGCACTTTGGGAGAGACCGTATCCGGCCTGATGTCTGTGGACAGGCGGCCGGAGCTTGGTTATATCCCCATGGGCACCACCAACGACTGCGCTTCCACCCTGGGCCTTAGCCATGACCCGGTCCTGGCGGCCTATACTGCTGCCAATGGCCAGATCCTGCCCATGGACGTGGGACTGATAAACGGCAAGGACTACTTCACCTATGTAGCCGCTTTCGGCGCATTTACCGAGGTGTCCTATGAAACGCCTCAGGATCAGAAAAACACCCTTGGCCGGCTGGCCTATTTCCTGGACGCTCTGCGCCGGCTGCCTAACCTGACCCACCGGTGGACCACCGTAGAGTATGACGGCGGCGTTCTGGAGGATGACTTCATCTTCGGCGCGGTATCCAATTCCCGCTCTGTGGCGGGGATTATCCATCTGAAGGAAAACGCAGGCGTCTCCCTCTGCGATGGTTTTTTTGAGATCATCCTCATCCGCACGCCGGAGACGGCGCTCCAGCTGGGTGCCATCGTCACGGATGTGCTGGCCAATACCTTCGACAGCGAGTATGTCACCCTGCTGCAGAGCAAAAAGGTGCGCTTCACCTTCCGGGAGCCAGTGGCCTGGACCCTGGACGGAGAGGATGGAGGAAAGCGCCAGGTCGTGGAATGCGAGAATATCCCCCACGCCATTCAGATGATCGTGAACGAGGATATGTGATAGTACAAATGAGGTCCGTTGCAAAATGCGTGTTTTGCAACGGACCTTTTGTTATGACTCCATCTGCTTGCCCAGAAAGCCGGCCACAGTGCTGGCCAGCTTCATCTCCACATCGGTAGCGCGGGCGCCATCGCTCCGCTCCAGGAATACAACGCAGCCCAGCACGTCCCCCTCCGTAAGGATGGGTACAGCCACCGCTGCGGCCGGGCCGGTCTCACTGTCGGTCACAGGGATACGCCGGCCGCCCGGCTCGGCCCGGTAAGCCCGGCGGCCTTCCATGATTCCTTCCAGATCGGCGCTGATATGCCGGTCCATGATCTCCTTGCGGCCCATCCCGGCCGCGGCGATCACGCTGTCCCGGTCGCACACCGCTGCGGGATATTCCGCCGTTTTATGCATGGATTCACATATCTGATCGGCAAAGGAACTCAGCTCGCCCATGGGAGAGTACTTCTTGAAAATGACCTCCCCGTCCTTTTCTGTATAGATCTCCAGCGGGTCGCC
>CAZVRP010000058.1:0-10449 GCA_964630255.1 uncultured Oscillospiraceae bacterium
GCCCAGGGCAAGAGCCTTGACGAGGTGGCGGAGATCATCAAAAAGACCGCTTTCCGCATCACCCGCATGGGCCAGCTGGTGGCCCGGGCAGCCTCGGAGCGGCTGAACGTGCCCTTCGGCGTGGTGGACCTGTCCCTGGCGCCCACCCCGGCGGTGGGGGACAGCGTGGCCCGCATCCTGGAGGAGATGGGTCTGGCCGTCTGCGGCGCCCACGGCACCACCGCCGCGCTGGCCTTGCTCAACGACGCGGTGAAAAAAGGCGGCCTGATGGCCTCCGGCCGGGTGGGCGGCCTTTCCGGCGCGTTCATCCCCGTCAGCGAGGACGAGGGCATGATCGCCGCCGCCCGGTCCGGGACGCTGACTCTGGACAAGCTGGAGGCTATGACGTGCGTCTGCTCCGTGGGACTGGACATGATCGCCGTGCCCGGAGATACCCCGGCGGAAACCATATCCGCCATCATCGCCGATGAGGCGGCCATCGGCATGGTGAACAACAAGACCACCGCCGTGCGCCTCATCCCCGCCGTGGGCTGCGGCGTAGGGGACAGCGTGGACTTCGGCGGCCTTCTGGGTACCGCCCCGGTGATGCCCGTCCATCCGGAGAGCCCGGCGGACTTCATCGCCCGCGGCGGCCATATCCCCGCGCCTCTGCACAGTCTGAAAAACTGATGGTCCAGACAGACTTGACTCAGGGGGGCATCTTCCGCTCTCTGGTGAAATACGCCGCGCCTCTGGCCCTGGCCAACATCCTCCAGGCTATGTACGGTCTGGTGGACACCATCGTGGCCGGGCGGTACATCGGCCCGGAGGCCCTGTCGGGACTGACCAACGCCACCGCCGTCACCGGCATGGTCACCCAGATCATCACGGGGCTGTGTATGGGCGGAGGCATCCTCATCGGCCAGTATTACGGCGCACGGGAGCGGGAGGATACTCACCGCGCCTCCGCCACACTGTTTTTCGGGAGCCTGCTGGTGGGGCTGGGGGTATCGGCGCTGCTGGTGCTGGCAAGCCGGTGGGCGCTGAGGCTGCTGGGCGCGCCGGCCCTGGACGAGGCGGACGTGTATCTGCGCACCTGCGGGATGGGATTCATCTTTGTGGCCGGATATAACGGCGCCTCCGCGGCCCTGCGGGCCGTGGGCAACGCCCGGGCGCCGCTGGTGTGCGTGGCGGCGACCGCCGGGGCCAATATCGTCCTGGATATCCTGTTTGTGGCCGGGCTGGGCATGGGCGTGTTCGGCGCCGCCCTGGCTACCGTCATCTCCCAGGCCGTGTGCTTCGTCCTGTCGGCGGCGTTTCTGCTCCGCGCTCCGGATGTGTTCGGCGTACGGCTCAAAAGGCTCTATATGGACCGGGCCATGCTCCGGGCCGAGCTGAAGCTGGGACTTCCCTGCGCCGTGCAGATGAGCGTGGCCAGCCTGTCATGGCTGAGCGTGACATTCCTCATCAACGGCTACGGCGTGGCCGTCTCCGCCGGCAATGGCGTGTCCAACCGAATCAAGGAGTTCTGCCAGCTTTTCACCGTGTCGATGTGCTCCGCCACTTCCGGCATGATCGCCCAGAATATCGGCGCGGGACGGTTCGACCGGGCAAGGGAGACGCTCTACTCCGCCATGAAGATCACCGTGATCGCCTCCCTGGTCATTATCGGTCTGACGGAGGCGCTGGCCCCTTGGCTGGTGAGGCTGTTCACCAGTGACGCCGCCACCGCGTCCGCCGCCGTGCGCAATCTGCGCTTTGAGATCGTGGGGCAGGTGTTTTACGCCAGCTTCCTGGTCTATCACGGGCTCATGCTGGGGGCGGGAGACACCTGGTTCGTGTTCTTCTCCAGCTTCATCAACTGCATCCTTATGCGGGTCGCCCTGGGAATCCTGTTCAACTTCCTGTGGGGGCTGGACGGGCTGTACATCGCCTGCATGGTTGCGCCGGCGTCCTCGGTGCCCTTCGGGCTGTGGTACGAGCGGTCCAACCGCTGGCGTAAGACCATTATCAAGGACCAATAAAACGCCGCCGGGCATCTGCCCGGCGGCGCTGATTCTATTGGGAGGGTCAGGACGCCTCGCCGGAGGACGCGGCGGGCGTCACGACGATGCTGCCGGTCCAGGAGCCGCCGGCGGTCACGTCCACGGCGACGCCGTCCACGGTGACAACGCCGTTGATAACGGCGCCCGCCTCGGTGGTCAGGCCCGTCAGATCGCTGGGGCCGGTGACGTTCCAGACGGAGTCGGCGTCCATGGTCAGGTAGACGCCCCGGACCGCGTCATAGGTCTCGAAGGGGCACAGCCACCCATAGATGGCGGTGGGGTCCACCGCCTTGAAGCTCTCGCTGGTCTCGGCGGGGTCGGCGGCGTTCACATACCAGCCGGTGTCCGGGTCCAGCTCATAGGTCACGTCGGCATAGTCGGCAAACAGGGCGTTCCAGTCGTCCACGTCCCGGGTGTAGATGGCGCCGGTGAGGGTGGTGTTCACGAAGTCCAGATACATGGGCCGCTGATAGTCCTCATGGGCGATATCGCCGGTCCAGTCGTTGTCCACGGACCAGACCCGGCAGCCGGGGATGTCCTCGGTGGCCACGTTGTCCAGAATCTGGATGGTGCTCTCGTCCAGGTCCACCACGGACTGGATGATGATGCCGTTGGAGCTGATGAGATCAGTGTTGGTCAGGTAGGCGTCCGCGCAGGCGCCCCGGAACACGATGGTGGAGCCGTTAAGATGCTCCATCCATGCCTCCTGGAGCACAGGATACAGCTGCACGGGCTGGTTGGAGGCCCCCACGGTGGAGAGGACGGAGTTGGTCACCGTCAGCTGGGGAACAGTCTGCCAGGCGGTGGAAACGGCGGAGTCCTTCACGCCGGTGTCCGGGTCGGCCTGATTCATTGTGTCCACCACATGGAACACCACGGCGTTCCGGGCGCCCACGATCTCGGAAGGGGTATCCTCGGCCAGCTCTTCCCCCTGGAGGTTGGCCAGGAAGGTCTCGTCGTCCGCCTCCAGGGCGTCGCCCGAGGAGCCGATGACCAGGCTGCCGGTGTTGGTGACAAACACGCCGTACTCCGCGGAGTCGAAGCGGGAGCCGTAGACATGCACATTCAGGCCGGTATCGGCATAGGTGCCGTAGCCGCCGTACCAGTTGATGCAGTCGCCGTTATAGAGGTAGAAGGTGAAGGAGCTGCCGCCGGTGTCGGTGCTCCAGGAGCCATAGCCCTCGCTGACGGCGGTGGAGTTATAGATGTAGGCGGCCAGGGTGCCGCAGGCGATGACGTTCCGGGAGTTGCCGAGCTGGGCGGTGAACCAGGGCATATCGCTCCACTGGGCGTCGGTCCCGGCGGACTCGAAGTAGCTGTCCTTGATGACGGTGCTGCCGCCGCCCAGGCTCAGGGTGAACCGCCCCACGCCCTGGTTGAGGACGTACACGTTGTCCAGGGTGACGTCGCCGCCGGTGACGGCGATGCCCGCGCCGCCGCTGGCGGTGCTGCTCCAGTCATAGCCGTCCGCCTCGGTCAGGGCCACCACTGTATTGAAGCCCATAGTCTCTCCGGTGAAGTGGGTGGTCACATCGTACACATCCGCCTCGCCGCCGATGACAGCCTCGCCGCCATCGACCCGGATGCCGCCGGCTTCGTTGTCGTCGCTGATGATGCGCACGCCGGTGATGGCCTCGCCCATCTCCCCGGAGGCGGTCTCCATGGACGCGGGGGCTTCGTCATCCACGGCGACGCCATCAGCGTCCACGGTGACGAGAGCCGTGCCCAGCGAGCTCATGTTGGGCGCGCCGGCGGCAGCGCCGCCGGATGCCTCGCCGGACGCCTCGCCGCTTGCGAGAGCGGGCATGGCCAGCGCCGTCAGCAGGCACAGGCACAGCAAAATCGAAAATATTTTCTTCATGGGTCTCCTCCTTAATCTTGATGGCAACAGTATACCAAAAACAGGACGCCGCTTTCTCAATTATTTGATGTGAGGTCACAAGCCGACGGCATGATTTGAAAAATATTCCTTTCGGCGCACGGACCGGCGCGTATATTTTGCGCCGCTTTGTGCAAACTAGCCCCGGCAAGAGCAATCTGGTCAGATCGACGAAAGGGAGTCTTTTTCATGGTCATTGACAGAATCGCCCTGATCCTCGCCATCATCGGCGGGTTGAACTGGGGCAGCATCGGCCTGTTTCGATTCGATATCGTGGCGTGGATCTTCGGCGGGCAGACCGCCGTGGTCTCCAGAGTGATCTACACGCTGGTGGGCCTTTCGGCGCTGTGGTGCATCTCACTGCTGTTCCGTGCCCGGGACGAGGCAGACGAAGAGGCATAAAACAACAAGGACCCGCCGCAAAAAACATGTTTTGCGGCGGGTCCGTTTTGATTGTCAGCGCAGCGGAGGACTCTTACCGGTCAAAATTCCGCGTTGCCCACGGTCCGGGGGTGGAGCTCTACGTCCCGGATGTTGCTCACGCCGGTCAAATACATGACCATCCGCTCAAAGCCCAGACCAAAGCCCGCGTGACGGCAGGTGCCGTACCGCCGCAGGTCCAGATACCACCAGTAGTCGGCTTCCTTGAGGCCCAGCTCCGCCATCCGGGCGGTGAGCACCTCCAGCCGCTCCTCGCGCTGACTGCCGCCGATGATCTCTCCGATGCCCGGCACCAGGCAGTCCGCCGCGGCCACGGTCTGCCCATCGTCGTTCAGACGCATATAAAACGCCTTGATTTGCTTGGGATAGTCGGTGACAAACACCGGCTTTTGGAATATCTGCTCGGTGAGATAGCGCTCATGCTCTGTCTGCAGATCGACGCCCCACTCCACCGGGTATTTGAAGCCCGCGCCGGAGCTTTTTAAAAGCTCGATGGCCTCGGTATAGGTCACCCGGGCAAAATCGCTGCCAGCCACGTGGCGCAGCCGCTCCAGGAGGCCCTTATCCACGAAGCTGTTGAAAAATTCCATCTCCTGGGGGCATTTTTCCAGCACGGTCGTGATAATATGCTTTACCATGGCCTCCATGCACTCCAGGTCCCCATCCAGGTCGCAGAAGGCCATCTCCGGCTCGATCATCCAGAACTCAGCGGCGTGGCGCTGGGTGTTTGAGTTCTCCGCCCGGAAGGTGGGGCCGAAGGTATACACGTCCCCGAAGGCCATAGCGAAGTTCTCCGCGTTGAGCTGGCCGGACACGGTCAGGTTGGTCTCTTTGCCGAAGAAATCCTTGGAGAAATCCACGGTGCCGTCCTCGTTCCGCGGCGGATCGGACGGGTCCAAGGTGGTGACTCGAAACATCTCTCCGGCGCCCTCGCAGTCGGAGCCGGTGATGATGGGGGTATGGACATATACGAAGCCCCGGCCCTGGAAAAACTCATGGATGGCCTGAGCCGCCACGGAGCGCACCCGGAAGGTGGCGCTGAACAGATTGGTCCTGGGCCGCAGATGCTGGATGGTCCGCAGGTATTCCACGGTATGCCGCTTTTTCTGCAGGGGGTAATCCGAGGCGGATACGCCCTCCACGGCGATGGCCGCAGCCTTGATCTCAAAGGGCTGCTTGGCCTGGGGGGTCAGCACCAGCTTCCCCGTGACGATGAGCGCCGCGCCCACGTTCAGCTTCGCAATCTCATCGTAATTGTCCAGATCAGCCCTCTCAAACACGATCTGCACGCCCTTGAAGGAGCTGCCGTCGTTCAGATCGATAAATCCGAAGTTCTTCTGATCCCGAATGGTCCGCGCCCAGCCGCAGACAGTGACCGTCTCCTGGGCCGCATATTCCGCCGCGTCGCTCCACAGCGCGGCGATCCGTGTCCTTTTCATGGCGATCCTCCCTTATGTCGATGAACGCTCTTATTATAAACATATCGGTAAAAATTTTCAACACAACAATAATTTAATTCAATTTGGGGCTACCATTGTGTCGATTTATATGTTAAGATAAAGCGTCAGAAATATAAGCACGAGGAGTTGTGAATATGGTCAAACTCTACATTGACGGACGGGAAATAGAGGCCGCCGAGGGGCAGAGCGTCCTGAACGCCGCTCTGGCCAACGACATCTATATCCCCCATCTGTGTTCCCATCCCGATTTGCCGGTACAGTCCAACTGCAAGCTATGCGTGGTGAACGTTGAAGGAATGCCCGACGTGATGTGCTCCTGTGAGGTCCAGGTGCAGGAGGGAATGCGCGTCACCACCAAGAGCGAGGATCTGATGCACCGCCGCCGTATGTCCATGGAGCTGATGCTGGCCGGGCACCCCCATGACTGCACCGGCTGCAAGCGCTTCGGAAAGTGCGAGCTGCAGACCCTGATGCAGTATCTGAGCGTGGTCCACGCCCGGATGCACCATGTCATCAAACACTGCAACAACATCAACACCGTCAATCCCATCGTCAACCGCGAGCTGGAGCGCTGCATCCAATGCGGCCGCTGCGTCCGGGCCTGCCAGGACCTGCGGGGCGCCAACGTGCTCCAGTATAACAAGAAAAACGGCGAGACCTACATCGGCACTGTAGACGACCGGCCCCTGGCAGACGCCAACTGCCGTTTTTGCTCCGCCTGCGTGGCGGTGTGCCCCACCGGCGCGCTGACCGACCAGGAGGGGCTGTTCCGCACCGACGTGCCAGCCGACCAGGCCATCGTCCCCTGCCAGGTGGAGTGCCCGGCCCACATCGATATCCCAGCTTACATACGGGCCGTGAAGGAAGGACGCTATTCCGACGCCGTGGGCATCATCCGGGAGAAGGTCACCTTCCCCCACACCCTGGGCTACATCTGCAACCACCTGTGCCAGACCGGGTGCAAGCACACCGCCATCGGCGAGGCCCTGTCCATCCGCGACTTGAAGCGGTTCGCCGTGGAGCACGACGTCGATAAGACCTGGAAGGACAAGGGCTTCCACAAGCCCCGCACCGGCAAGAAGGTGGCCGTCATCGGCGGCGGCCCCTGCGGTATGACCGCCGCCTATTACCTCAACAAGCTGGGCCACGATGTGAAGGTCTTTGAGAAGCGGCCCCAGCTGGGCGGCCCCATGACCAGCGGCATGCCCTCCTACCGGCTGCCCTTGGAGGCGGTCCAGGCGGAGCTGCAGTACATCGTGGACTCCGGCGTGGACTATGAGTGCAGCGCGGAGATCTCCGATGTGGCGGCCCTTAAGAAAGACTACGACGCCGTGGTCATCGCCGCAGGCGTGTCCAAGGGCAAGAAGCTGCCCATCCCTGGCTCCGACTTCAAGCAGGTCTACACCGCCATCGACATCTTGGCGGAGATCCACGCCGGCGAGAGCATGGAGAAGCTGGGCAAGACCGTGTGCATCATCGGCGCGGGTTCCGTGGGCTATGACTGCGCCCGGACCCTGGTCCGGAAGGGCCTGACCGTGAATCTGGCCTGTCTGGAGAAAGGCGACGCTATCCTGGCCGATGAGGAGGATCAGGTCCAGGGCCGCGAGGAGGGCATCATCTCTTATCCCGGCCGCAGCTTCGAGGCCATCGAGGGCGCCCCCGACCAGGTCACCGGCCTGCGTGTCCACACCGTCATCTCCTCCACCTATGACAAGGCCACCGGCCGGGTCACCGAGGTGGCCGAGGATGGCAGCCAGATGGTTATCCCCTGCGACAGCGTCATCTTCGCCACCGGCCAATACACCGGATTGCAGGACTTTGAGAACTTCGGCATCGAGCTGACCAGGGGCTTTCCCATTAACCCCGCCAACGGCAAGCCCGAGCATATCACCAGCCTGGAGGGCGTGTTCGCCGCCGGCGACGTGATCACCGGCATCAGCTTTGTCATCAAGGCCATCGCTCAGGGCCGTGAGGTGGTACCCATCGTGGACAAATACCTGGGCGGCGACGGCGTCATCGATGAGACACTGGTGGAGCGCGAGCGCGATCCGCATATCGGCGAGTATGAAGACTTCGCCAAGCTGCCGAAGATCGAGATGGAGCTCATGACCCCGGAAGAGCGCCTTGCCAACCCGGACAAATCCGTGTTCACCACCTATACCTGCGACCAGGCCCATTGCGAGGCCGAGCGCTGTCTGCAGTGCGACCTGCGAAAGGACCTCGCAACGAATCGCCTGTGGACCGAGTATTCCATCAAGTAAGGAGACCAGGAAATGTATTGCGATTATAATGCTGATACCATCCCCTCCCGGGACACCCTGCAGGCCGGCATGTGCCCTGTCAAGTGGGCGCTGGAGAGCGTCACCATCGCCCGGGACAACAACTGCGGCAAGAGCGTGATGTGCCGGGATGGCATGACCCAGCTGGTGCAGATCCTCACCGATCTGACCACCGGCAATCCGGAGGACGACGACATCGACCTGGTCCGTGAGATATGCCAGGTGATCGCCACTACCCCCGGCTGCGAGATCGCCATCAAGGCCGCCGGGAACGTGCTGTGGAGCCTGGAGAACAACACCATGGAGTGGATGGCCCACAAGCGTAAGCGCTGCGCGGCGGGCATCTGCTATGCAGCGCCGGCCGGCGTGGGCGCGGCCCCCGAGGGCCGTCAGCGCCGCCGTCGCCGGGGCGGCGGGGGTTCCGAGGAGTAAATGCACCCAAAGAGCTGGAACAGCAGCGGCTGTCCCAGCTCTTTCAGTCTGTCAAGGAACGAGGCGTTTTCCAAGCGCCCCGCCCCGCGTCACATGATACCGAACAGCTCTTGCAGATCCTGCCCAGTGATGATGCGGTCACTGGGTTTTTGCGCGTTGGCCAGCATAGCTTCTACTTTGCTTTTCAGCGCCACATCAATAAATCGATCCATGTCTATGCCGCGAAGCGTAAAAAACAGTTCCGGCTGCTCGTCCAGACGCGCCCCAACGCCATAGAGAACTGCGGCCACATGCTTACACATTAGAGCCCAGTCGGGACAGCTGCACTGAAAGCTGATCTCGTTTGGCGTCGGAAACAGTCCGTCATCCCCCTGGAACAGCTCTTTCAATTCCTCTGGGAAACTGCCCCCCAAAAGCTGCTCCAGATTTGCCACTTTCCGGTTGCAGCGCTGCATAATAGCCTGACATTTTTCCTCTGGAACCGGGCTGATGCGCACCTCTACTTTGTAGGGGGTCCTGCGCGAGCCCTGTACTCGCGCTTGTATTTTTTCCTTCTGGATGTTCAGATCAAGCACGGCTCCCGTTCGGACATATCGCTTTCCACGGTCCAAACGGCTCTCGTAGTCCGCATAGCGCTCCAGATTATCACACCACGCGCGGCCCCACCAACTTTTTGCGATGGCACGGCCCTGAATGACCACCGGCTCCCATGTCTGCCCCTTGGCCTGTGCCTTCTTCTGACTGTCCGACACGTTTTTCCGCAGTTTCTCCGCCGTCGGCTGGCTGTAGCCTTCTGTGTTGTCCCAGTATCTGCTCATTCGCTTCCGCCTCTCTCAGTCCAAACGCAGCAGACGCATCAGCTCATCGTTGTTCAGTTCCGTGATCCACTTTTCGGAACCCGCGCCGATGACATTCTCCGTCAGCATCCGCTTCGACTCGATCATATCGTCAATTTTTTCCTCAATCGTCCCCTCACATACCAGCTTGTGGACCATCACGTTTTTGGACTGTCCGATGCGATATGCGCGATCCGTCGCCTGGTTTTCCACAGCCGGGTTCCACCAGCGATCAAAATGGATTACATGGTTGGCCTTCGTCAAATTTAGCCCTGTACCACCGGCTTTGACCGACAGCACCACGAAGGGCACATACTGTTCCCCCTGGAACGCCTCTACGATTTCGCTCCGTTTCCCGGCCGGCGTTCCGCCGTGCAGCACGAATCCCTTTCTCTGGAAGACATCCTCCAGAAACGCCGCCAGCGGCTCCGTTATCTCCCGGAACTGCGTAAATACCAAGACCCGCTCCCGCTTATCCCGGATCGTCCCGCACAGCTCTCGCAGCATGAGAAATTTGCCGCTGTCTTCCACATGAAAGTCTGGCTGTCCTAAGTATTGATCAGGATGATTACATATCTGCTTCAGCTTCATAATCAGTCCCAGCACAAGACCCCGGCGCTCAATACCCTCTGTTTCCAGCAGCCGATGCTCGACATCCGCCACAGTCCTGCGGTAGAGCACCGTCTGCTTTTTTGTCAGCGCGACCCGGTCCACTATCTCCAGCTTATCCGGTAAATCGGAAATTATTTCCTTATCCGTCTTGACCCGACGGAGAAGAAATGGCGATATCACCTCTTTTAGCCGTGCGTAGCCTTCCGGGTCGTCCGTTAGGCCGCCGCAATAGCCGCGGAATTCTTGACTTGTACCCAGCAGCCCCTTATTTAAAAAATCAAACAGTGACCAGAGATTGGTCAAATCGTTTTCAATGGGCGTCCCGGTCATGGCGATGCGCATCCGAGCCGACAGCTTCTTGACCTCGCGGGTTTGCTTTGTCATTGGGTTTTTGATAGTCTGGGCCTCGTCCAGAACGACGCAATCCCACTGCGCTTTCTGCAGCCCCTTTAGCCGTATCACCATACCGTAGGTTGTGATAGTTAG
>CAZVRP010000059.1:0-10378 GCA_964630255.1 uncultured Oscillospiraceae bacterium
CGCCGCCAAGGTAATACCACGTAGAGCCGGACTTCAGCCAGCCCGTCTGGAGCGCGCCGGAGCTGTTGGCATAGTAGTAATCGCCGCCGCCCAGGGAAATCCACCCGGTGAGCATCGCCCCGGCGCTGTTCAGATAATAGCTCTTGCCGCTGACGGTCACGACGCCGGTGGCCTTCACGCCGTCCTCATAGTAGTACCACGTGCCGCTCTCCCGCTTCCAGCCGTTCTCCGCCGCGGCAAACGCGGGCGCGGCGCACAGGGACAAGAGGGTACACGCGGCCAAAACGATACCAAGGATTTTCTTCATCTTTTTCATCGTATTTCTTCCCTTCAAACAGTCATACAGCGGTCGGTTCATAAAAGGGCGTTTTCCTCCCGCCCCTGTCCGAAGCATACCACACGGCGGGAAAAAATACCAGTTTTTTCTGCCCGGGTCCGGATATTTTATGGCCGCGCTCCCGCCCCGGGGGCTTCCCGACGGCGGGGCGGCGGCCGGTCAGCCGCCCAGATAGGCCTTTTTGATGGCGTCGCTCCGGGCCAGCTCCCGGCCGCCGCCGGACAGCGTGACGGCGCCGGATTCCAGCACATAGGCGCGGTCGGCTATCTCCAGGGCCATCTCCGCGTTCTGTTCCACAAGAAGAACGGTCGTGCCGGCGGCGTGGAATTCCTTGATGATGTCAAAAATCTGCTCCACCAGGATGGGGGCCAGGCCCATGGAGGGCTCGTCCAGCATCAGGAGCTTGGGGTGGCTCATGAGCGCCCGGCCCATGGCCAGCATCTGCTGCTCGCCGCCGGACAGGGTGCCCGCGATCTGGTTTTTCCGCTCCAAAAGCCGGGGGAAGCGGGCGAACACGTTGTCAAAGTCGGCCTGGGGTATCTTCTTTTGGATATAAGCGCCCATCTCCAGGTTTTCCATGACGGTCATCCGCAAAAAGACGCGCCGCCCCTCGGGGACATGAGCAAGCCCCTTGGAGGGGAGCTTATAGCTGTCCGTGCGGGAGATGTCCTCCCCCAGGAAGGTGATGCGGCCGTTTCTGGGGTGCATCATGCCGGAGACGGTCTTCAGCGTGGTGGATTTGCCCGCGCCGTTGGCCCCGATGAGAGCCACGATCTCCCCCTCGTTCACCTGGAAGGAGACGTTCTTCAGCGCGTGGATGTTGCCGTAAAAGACGTCGATATTCTCAACAGTCAGCATTTACCTCGCCCCCTTCTTGCCAAGATAAGCCTCGATGACCACGGGGTCGTTTTTGATCTCATGGGGCTCGCCCTTGGCGATGATCTTGCCGTAATTCAGCACGCATATGCCCTCGCAAATACCCATGACCAGATTCATGTCGTGCTCGATGAGCAGCACCGCGATCTGGAACATATCCCGGATTTTGCGGATGTTCCCCATGAGCTCCTCGGTCTCGGAGGGGTTCATGCCGGCGGCGGGCTCGTCCAGCAGCAGCAGGCTGGGGTTCGTGGCCAGAGCCCGGAGTATCTCCAGACGGCGCTGCGCGCCGTAGGGGAGCGCGCCGGCGGTGAGTCCGGCGGTGTCCTCCATGTTGAAGATGCTCAAAAGCTCCATGGCGCGGCTGCGGGCGATTTTTTCAGAACGCCAGTAGCCGGGCAGGCGCAGAACGCTCGCGGCCACGCCGTAGCTCATCTCATTGTGCAGCCCCACAAGGACGTTGTCCATGACGGTCATGTCCTTGAAAAGACGGATGTTCTGGAACGTCCTGGCGATGCCCCGCTTGCATACCTGGCTGGTCTTGAGGCCCTTGGTGGTCCGGCCGTCCAGGAGGATGGTGCCCCGGGTGGGCTGATAGACGTTGGTCAGAAGATTGAACACCGTGGTCTTTCCCGCGCCGTTGGGGCCGATGAGACCGGCGATCTCCGTCCGGCCGATGATGAGGTTGAAATCGTCCACGGCCACCAGGCCGCCAAAGTCGATGCCGAGATGGTGCGTCTCCAGAATGGGGGTCTTGTCCAGGTCCTCGGAGGGGATAAAGGCGTTGCTCGGCAGTGGGGCGAGCTTCCGTTCATTCATGGGTCTCACCTCCCGCCTTGCTCTTTCGTTTGAAAAGCGTTCCGTTCATCAGCCTTTCCAGCAGGCCGGTGAGGGAAAAGTCATACTGCCCCATCAGGCCCGAGGGCTTGAAGATCATCACGATGATGAGGAGCAGGGAATAGATGACCATCCTGTACTCGCTCAGGCTCTGGAGCACCAGAGGCAGCGCGGTCAGCACCGTCGCGGCGATGACGGAGCCCAGCATGCTGCCCATGCCGCCCAGGACCACCATGACCAGGATGTTGATGGAGGCCATGAAGTCGAAGCTGGCGGGGAACAGGCTGCCCTGGAACCCGGCGTACATGGAGCCGGCGACCCCGGCGAAAAAGGCCGAGACGGCGAAGGTGAACACCTTGTAGTAGGTCAGATCGATGCCGCAGGCGTCCGCGGCGATCTCATTGTCCCGGATGGAAAGGATGGCCCGCCCGTGCCGGGAGTGCATGATGGTGTGGATAACATAACAGGTGACGGCCACGGCGGTGAACACAACAAAGAAGCTGGAGTATTTCGGGATGTTCAGCAGGCCGGGCGTGCCGCCGGTGATGCCGGGCAGGTTGATGATGCAGATGCGGATAATCTCGCTGAAGCCCAGGGTGATGATGGCCAGATAGTCGCCCTTCAGCCGCAGGGCGGGCAGACCGATGATGACGCCGAAAACGGCGGCAACAAGACCGGCGGCCAGCATGCCCAGGATGATGCTGACGGGAGCGGGGAGGGCCGTCGTGGCCTTCCAGACGATGGCGGCCGCGTATGCGCCTCCGGCCATGAAGCCCGCGTGGCCCAGGGGCAGCTGGCCCAGATAACCCACCACCATGTTCAGGCTCACAGCCAGAATGATGTAGATGCCGATCTGCTGGATAATGGCGGTGGTGGCCCGGTTGAACACGCCGGCGCTCATGAGCGCGGAGCCCAGTATCAGAAAGGCGGCGGTGAGCGCGAAATTGATGCCGTACCGGGCGGGGGCGGGGAGCTTACGGTCTTTTTTCATGACGCCGCCTCCTTACACTTTCTCCATCATGGAGCGGCCCATGAAGCCGGTGGGCTTGACGAGCAGCACGATGATGAGGACCAGATATACCACCGCGTCCGTCCAGCTGGACAGGCCCAGGGCGTTGACCAGCACCTCCGCCAGACCGATGGCAAAGCCGCCCAGCATGGCCCCGGGAATGGAGCCGATGCCGCCCAGGACGGCGGCCACGAAAGCCTTGATGCCAAGCAGATAGCCCATGGTCGGCTTGACCTGGGGCACGCTGCAGCAGTAGAGGATTGCGCCGATGCCGGCCAGGGCCGCGCCGATGGCGAAGGTGTAGTTGATGGTGCGGTTGACGTTGATGCCCATGAGCTGGGCCGCGTCCATATCCTCGGACACCGCCCGCATGGCTTTACCCATCTTGGTCTTCTGGACCAGGATGGTCAGCAGAATCATGGCCGCCACGGCTACCACGATGGTAACGATGGTGGTCAGACCCACGGTGACGCCGCCGAAGCTGAAGGACCTGGCGGGGATGACGCTGGCGTTGGGGAAGCTCCGGGGGTCCGCGCCCCAGATGAGCTGGGCCAGGTTCTCCAGAAGAAAGGAAACGCCGATGGCGGTGATGAGAAGGCTCAGACGGGGGGCGGAGCGCAGGGGCTTATAGGCCACCTTCTCGATGAGGCAGGCCAGCAGAACGCACCCCAAAATGGAGAGAATCACGGCGATAAAGGGGGATATCCGCGCCCCGATGAGGATGAGGGCTATGTAGCCGCCCACCATGATGATGTCGCCATGGGCAAAGTTCAAGAGCATGATGATGCCGTACACCATGCTGTATCCCAGGGCGATCAGCGCGTAGATGCTGCCCAGGCGAAGGCCGTTTAGGATATGCTGGAAAACGATCAAAGGGTTCACCTCCGGTAATGAATACAGGCCGGGAGGGTACCCGGCCTGTGTTGGAAGCGCTGCGGATCAATAGCTGCCCCAGAATTCTTCCTCACCGCCGACGATGTTGATGATAGCGGCGGTCTTCTGGGGGTCGTTGTGATCGTCATAGGTCACGTGGCCGGTGACGAAATCGCTGTCGGTGGCGGCCATGGCGTCGATGATGGCCTGGCCGTACGCCTCTGTGCCGTACTCCACGCCGGCGGCCTCGGCCTCCGCGATGGCGTCGCAGAGTATCCAGGCGGCGTCATAGCCCTGGGCGGCGAACATGCCGGGGACCTCGCCGTTATTGGCCTCGCTGTAGTCGGTCAGGAACTTCTGGACCAGCTCGGAGGTGTCCTTCACGGAGTATCCGGAGCAGTAATAGGCGCCCTCCACCAGAGCGGGGTCATTGATGACGTCCAGCACGGTGGACCAGCCATCCACGCCCAGCATGGTGGCGGTGATGCCGGCCTGATCGGCCTGGGTGGCGATGACGGCCACGTCGTTATAGTACATGGGGATGAACAGCACGTCCGGGTTGTTGTTGGCGATGTTGGTGAGCTGACCGGTGAAGTCGGCGGCGCCGGCCTGGCAGCTCTCCACGGCCAGAACATCGATGCCAACCTCGTCGCACTGGGCCAGGAAGTATTCATACAGGCCGGTGGAGTAGGTGTCGGTGTTGTCATAGAGGATGGCGGCCGTCTTGGCGCCCAGCTCGTTGGCGGCGAAGTTCGCCATGGTCACGCCCTGGAAGGGGTCGATGAAGCAGGAGCGGAACATGTTGGAATACACGGTGTCGCTCTCGGCGTTATAAGTGACCTCGATAGCGGTGGCGGAGGCGGTGATCATGGGGGTGTTGTCCTCCTGGCTGGCGGTGACGACGGCCACGCAGGGCGCGGTGGTCACATCGCCCACGATGCCCACGACGCCGGAGTCGAGCAGGGAGTTATAGCCGGTGACGGCCTTGGTGGCGTCGCCCTCCTCGTCGTAGTACACGACGCGGACGGTCTTGCCGTTGATGCCGCCGGCGGCGTTGAGCTGCTCGATATACAGGTCCACGCCGGCCTGCACAGCCAGGCCGTACTGGGCCACATCGCCGGTCTGGGGACCGAGCCAGCCGATGACGATCTCGCTGCTGTCAGCGCTCTTGGAGCCGCCGCAGCCGGACAGGACCACGGCCAGCATGGCCGCGGCCATCAGCAGCGCGGCGAGCCTTTTCATCTTCTTCATGTTCTCTTGTACCTCTTCCCATAAAAAATATTTCCCTCTGCGGCCGTTGGGGCGGGGGCGCGGGCCCCTGTGCCCGTCAGCGGCTTCAGCGAAAGGCGAATAAAAAACGATACGGCGTCGCTCCAGGAGCAAAGCCGTATGCATGTTCATGCTTTGGACACCGTTGCATCAAATTATAATTATTATAATAATATATAATGATACTATAGGTTGCCCGGCAAAAAATGTCAATATGCACAATAAATGTTTGTGAGATTTATGCACCGTAACAAGGATGCGCCCCCGCTTTTTGGGCAAGAAAACGAAGATAGCTCAGGGCACAAAACGGTATCCCAGGCCGCGAACGGTCTGGATATGCTCCGGACGGCTGGGATCGGTCTCCACCTTGTTGCGCAGACGGTTGATGTAGACAACGATAGCGTTGTCATCCGTGGCGCTCCCGCCCCAGATGAGGTCGTACAGGGAGGACTTGGAGAAAATGCGGTTGGGATTGTCCAGAAACAGCTTCATGATGGCGCTCTCCTTGGCGGAAAGGGGCAGCTCCACGCCGTTTTTGAACAGCTTCAGCGTCTCGTTGTCAAAGCGGAAGGGACCGGCTTCGATAGGCGCGCCCGCGCCGGTATTCTGGCAGCGGCGGATCAGGGCCTTCACCTTGGCGGCGAGGGTGACGGGATTGAAGGGCTTTGTGATATAATCGTCGGCGCCGATCTCCAGACTGTAGAGCATGTCCACATCTTCCGTGCGGCCGCTGACCACCATGACGGGGATGCGGCTGCCCTTGTCCCGCAGAATGCGGATGACTTCAAAGCCGTCCATGCCGTCCAGATTGATATCCAGGAGCATCACGTCAAAGGCGTTTTCAGCCATGGCGTCTATGGCCTCCTGGCCGCTGGCGACGGGCGTGGATTGAATGCCGCTGCTGGCCAGCACCTTTGTCAGGGTGTTGCGGACGGCGCTGTCGTCTTCTACGATGAGGGCTTTTGAGGTCATCATAGGGGTGTTCCTCCTTGTTTTCTCGGCCTTTGTATTGACAACAGGCCGGGACATATCCTAAAATTACCTTGTTGCTTATCAATTATACAATATTTTCCATAAAAGTTCAATGAGGGATATATGAAACGGAAAAAAGTTTTTTATGTCATCGCCATTGCGCTGCTGGCGATACTGCTGGCAGGCGCCGGGCTCATTCAGCTCGAGGGCGTCTATAAAGGATACCGGGAGGACATGCTCGCCTATGAGAGCCAGCATCTGGATTCGATCGTCAGCTCCAATGGCCGGGGCCTGGCATGGATGCTGCGCAGCTATGAGACTCAGCTGTCGTCCATCATCCGGAGGCAGGAATTTCTCCAGGGGGAGCGGATATATGAGCTCACCTCCGAGCCCGGGACGCTTCAGTCGCTTCTGGGCAGGCCCGATATGACATACAGGATAGCCGTGTATGACGGCGATACCATGCTGGCGTCCTCGGACGAGGCGTATCCCGCTGCCGCGGGGGCAGATGAGGAGGTAGACGAGGGGATATCCCTTCGCCGCGGGGAGGACGGCGGCGTCTGGTTCATCGCGTCTCTGACGTCGGGCAGCGGCCTTGACTATGAGATGGCCGTCCCGGCGGCGGAGGTATTTGATAATACGGCCGCAAATGTGCGTGTGGGGCAAAACGGTTATTTGTTCTTTCTGGACGGCGGGCAGGCGGTGTTCTGCGCGGCCCGGAATGGGGAGGCCTTTGTCGGGAGCATAGATCAGCTCGTGACGGCATACCCCGCCGTTGACCGGGAGGCGCTGTCGGAGCTGGCCGAGGGGAAAGACCATGTGCCGGAGGCATACAGCCTGTATCGCTATCAGATGGACGAGGACGGCGGCGCCGGTTATGTGCTGGTGGTCACGTATCCAATCGTCATGGCGCAGCGGACCTTTGTGGTTGGCGCGGCGGTCGGCCTCGAGGAGTTCAACGGCCTCCTCAACGACACGCTCCGGCAGGTCACGCTGGTCGCTCTGATGGAGCTGAGCGGCGTTCTGGCCCTTTTGATCCTGGCAACGCTGCTGTTTTCCGCGTACCGAAAGAAGATCCTGGAGCTTGAGGTGCTGAAAGAGCAGAAGAAGATGACGGAGGAGATCAACCGCCAGCGGATGGAGCTCGCTCACAAGGAACGGCTGCAGCAGCTGGGCGTTATGGCATCCGGCATCGCCCACGAATTCAACAATCTGCTCACGCCCATCATGGGGCAGAGCATGCTCCTGCTGGAACAGCTGGCCGATCAGGAGGACTCTCCGCAGTTTGAAAACGCGCTGGATATATATGACGCGTCGGAAAAGGCCCGCGGCATCCTGAAGCGCATGGTATCCATGAGCAAAAAGGAGGAGCGGGATATGTTCCGCCCGGTGGAGCTTGGATCGCTCCTGCAGAGAACGGCCAATATGGCCTCCATGGCAAAGGATGCCCATATCCGGCTGCAGCTGGTCCTCCCGGAGGAGAGCCTGTATGTCTCCGGGGACGATCAGCTTCTGGGTCAGGCGTTTTTGAATCTGTGCATCAACGCCTGTCAGGCCATGGGCGACGGGGGAACTCTTACCATCGCCCTCACCAGAGAGGAGCGGGCCGGACCGAGCTACGCACGGGTGGATGTGAGCGACACGGGCGCGGGCATATCGGAGGACGCCATGGATTCTCTGTATGACCCGTTTTTCACCACAAAGGGAGAGCGGGGCACGGGCCTGGGCCTGGCTATATGCCTGAAGATCATCGAAACGCATAAGGGGACCATCACCGCGGCCAACCGGGAAGAGGGCGGCGCCGTCTTTACCGTCCGCCTGCCGCTGGTGGAGGGGGAGGCGGAGGAGCCATAATAACGCGTCTGCCGCAAAACCGGCGTTTTGCGGCAGACGCGTTTTCATATAAGGACCTTTGCCAGAAAGCTCCGGGCCCGCTCTGTCTTAGGCTTTGAGAAGAATTCCGATGGGGGCGCCTCCTCGGCTATGACGCCGTCCTCCATGAAGAGGACCCGGTCGCCCACCTCTTTGGCAAAGCCCATCTCATGGGTGACCACCACCATGGTCATGCCGTCGTTGGCCAGGGATTTCATCACATCCAGCACCTCGCCGACCATCTCCGGGTCCAGGGCGGAGGTGGGCTCGTCAAAGAGCATGACCTCCGGCTCCATACACAGGGCCCGGACAATGGCCACGCGCTGCTTCTGGCCGCCGGAGAGCTGGCTGGGATAAGACGAGGCTCTGTCGGCCAGCCCCACCCGGGCCAAAAGCTCCATGGCCTTGGCCTCCGCCTCGTCCTTGGACTTTTTTTTGAGGGTCACAGGGGCCAGCGTCAGGTTCCGCAGGATGTTCATGTGCGGGAAGAGGTTGAAGTGCTGAAACACCATGCCCATCTTCTGGCGGTGCTTGTTGATGTCCGTTTTTGGATCGGTGATGTCCGCGCCCCGGAAGGTGATGGTCCCGCTGGTGGGCGTCTCCAGCAGGTTCAGGCATCGCAGGAAAGTGCTCTTCCCGGAACCGGAGGGACCGATGACGACCACCTTTTCACCGGGGTAGATATGCTGATCGATGCCCTTCAGGACCATATTCTGGCCGAAGGCCTTGGTCAGACCCTTAACGTCTATCACTTTCGTGCAGCCTCCTTTCCAGAATGCTTTGCAGACCGCTGAATATCATCACCATGACAAGATACATGATGGCGGTGATGATAAGAGGGAACATGTAGTCATAAGTCCGTGCGCCGATGGCCCGGGCCGCGTAGACGACCTCTTTGCCGGCGATGACGCTGATAAGAGACGTGTCCTTCAGCAGCACGATGAACTCGTTGCCCAGGGAGGGGAGGATGGCCTTGAAGGCCTGGGGGATGACGATATGCCACATGGTCTGTATGTAATTGAGGCCCAGGGAGCGTCCCGCCTCCGCCTGGCCCGGGTCCAGGCTCATGAGTCCGCCCCGGATAATCTCCGCCACGTAGGCCCCGGAGTTGATGCCCAGGCCCAGAGCGCCCACCAGAGTGAAGCTCCGGCTGGAGGAGAAGATGACGAAGCCCCAGATCAGAAGCTGGACCATCATGGGAGTGCCGCGAATGATGGTGATATAGACCTTGCAGATCCCGTTGATAACACTGAGGACAGGATTCTTTGTTCCGGGCCGCCGCTGGTCGTGCGCCGTGCGGACCATGGCCACCAGTATGCCCAGCACCACGCCGAAGGCCAGGGCCAGGACGGTGACCTCGAGGGTAGCGCCGAGACCGTTAAAATAGCTCTTCCAGCGGTCTGCCTCAAACCAGGCCCGGTAGAACCGCATGAACATGTTCTGCCAGACGTTCAGGTCCGTTTTGTCCAGGGCGGACAAAGTCTCATAGAGCCGGTCGACATTCATGTGGGAGCCCCTCTCTTTCCTGTAAGATAAAACATAAAGTATTGAAATATAAAGACAGGGGCGGCATGGCCGCCCCTGTGGTGACGGAGCTGGTCACTCCGCGGTGATATACTTGTCAATGATGGACTGAACGGTACCGTCGTCGATCAGGTCCTGCAGGGCGCTGTTCAGAGCGTTCAGAAGCTCGGCGTTGCCCTCGTTGACAGCCAGGCAGTAGTCCTCCACGACCCACTCGCCCTCCAGGATGTGCAGGCCGGGGTTGGCGTCCACGTATGCCTGGGCGGGGCCGTTGTCGATGATGACCGCGTCAACCTGGCCGTTCAGCATAGCCTGGACCGCCAGCGCGCCGTTGTCATAGGCCTGGACGTGGTCCTCGCCGTAGCCGCCGTTCTCCGGGGTGTCGGAGGCGTAGATCTCGCCGGTGGTGCCGCGCTGCACGCCGATGATCTTGTCGTCGGCCAAAGCGTCCATATCGGTGATGTCGGAGCCGTCGGGGACGATGACCACCTGCACGCCCTGAGCATAGCTGGTGGAGAAGTCCATGATCTCGTCCCGGTCCTCACGGTAGGTCAGGCCGGCCAGGACCATGTCGCTCTTGCCCTGCTGGACGGCCACCAGGGCGGAGTCGAAGTCCATGTCGTCGATGACCAGCTCCAGGCCCAGCTTGTCGGCCAGGGCCACGGCGATCTCCACGTCGATACCCTCAAAGCCGTTGTAAGCGCCCTCGCCGTCGGCCACCATCTCATAGGGAGGGAACTGGGCGTTGGTGCTCATGATGAGCTTGCCATCCTCAATGGTGGGCAGGGCGGTATCCTCGGCGTCCTCGG
>CAZVRP010000060.1:0-10313 GCA_964630255.1 uncultured Oscillospiraceae bacterium
CTGAGAATGCGCTTTGTCATGATGTACTGTCTCCTCTCGTTTTTTGTTATTGGTTGCTCCATTGTGTATTTTACACTTTGTTTATTGATTTGAACATGAACAATCAATTCATTCTGCTGACAGAAATAGTTCACAAAACGTAAACACTTTTTCTGCGGGATGGCTGCGGGCAAATGCTCCCACCAAAAAAGGACTGCCGGTCTCCCGGCGGTCCCGCGCTTTATTACAGCTGATTTTTGGGTGCAATGCTGTTCTGTCCCTTGAATATAGAGTTCGCGGGCACCACGCCCCGGACGGAGGACAGGGGATACACGCTGCTGTCCCGGCCAATGACCGTACCCGGATTGAGGACGCTGTTGCAGCCCACTTCCACCCGGTCGCCCAGCATGGCCCCCACCTTCTTCCGGCCGGTGAGGATATCTTCCCCGCCGTTATGGACTGTCACAAGGGTCTTATCGCTCTTCACGTTGGAGGTGATGCTACCGGCTCCCATGTGGGCCTTATATCCCAGGATGGAGTCGCCTACATAGTTATAGTGGGGCACCTGGACGTTATCGAACAGAATGACGTTTTTCAGCTCCGTGGAGTTGCCCACCACGCAGTCCGCGCCCACCAGAGCATTGCCCCGGATAAAGGCCCCGGGCCGAACCTCGGTCCCAGGCCCGATGACGCAGGGGCCCTGGATATAGTTGTTGGGATATATCCTCGCGCTTTTGGCGATCCATACGTCGTCCGCCGGATGGTCGTATTCCGCCGGGGACAGTGCCGGCCCCAGGGCCAGGATGAAGTCCCCTATGCCCGCCAGGATCTCCCAGGGATACTCCGCCGTCTCCAGCAGAGGCGCGGCGGCGGTGTGGGCCAGGTCAAAAAGCTCTCCGGTCTTTATCATTTGCGCACCTCCACCAGAAGACCCCGGCGGTCCATGGCGGCGATGACGCGGTCCACGCACGTCTCGCACAGCTCCGGCGTTTTGGCCTCCGCCATCACCCGCAGCACAGGCTCCGTACCGCTCTTGCGCAGGAGAACCCGGCCATCGTCCCCCAGCTCGGCCTCCACCGCGGCTACCTCACCCAGGACCTCGCCGTCGGCAAGAGCGTCCTCTTTATCCGTGACCACCACATTTTTCAGCACCTGGGGATAGGTGGACACGCCGGACACCAGGGCAGACAGAGGCAGATTGGTCTGGATCATCACCCGCATGACCATAATGGCCGTGACAAGGCCGTCTCCCGACCGGGCATATTTACGGAAGATGATGTGGCCCGACTGCTCGCCGCCGATGAGATGGTTGTTCTCCTTCATGTTCTCATAGACGTACCGGTCGCCCACGGCGGTTTTTTCATAGGCGATACCATGCTCGTCCAGGGCCTTATAAAGGCCTAGGTTGGACATGACCGTGGTGACCACCGTATTGCTGGGCAGCTGGCCGTTGTCCTTCATGAATCGGGCGCAGAGGTACATGATCTTATCCCCGTTGACCACCTGGCCGTTCTCATCCACGGCCAAGCATCGGTCGCCATCGCCGTCAAATGCGAATCCGCAGTCCACATGTCTCTGGCGGACAAGCTCCTGAAGCTGTTCAATATGGGTAGAGCCGCAGCCGGCATTGATGTTCACGCCGTCCGGCCGGTCGTTTATCACCACCACCTTGGCTCCCAAAGCGGTGAATACGGACCGGGCTATCATCCAGGTGCTGCCATTGGCGCAGTCCAGGGCGACGGTGCGGTTTTCAAAGGGACAGTCCGCAAGATTGGTCAGATGACCGATGTACCGGTTGCGGCCGGAATAGAAGTCCACCGTCTGGCCCACCCGCTCCCGCCGGGCATAGGGCAGCTCCGGGATAAGGCCGTCTATATACCTCTCGATGTCGTCTTGGAGGGCGTCGTCCATCTTCTCGCCCTCGCTGTTGATGAGCTTGATGCCGTTATCATAGAACGGGTTATGACTGGCGGAGATCATCACGCCGCAGTCAAAGCCCTCCGTGCGGGCGATATAGGCCACGCAGGGCGTGGTGGTCACATGGAGCAGATACACATCCGCGCCGGAGGCCACAATGCCCGCAGCCAGGGAATTTTCAAACATATAGCTGCTGCGGCGGGTATCCTTTCCGATAACGATCTTCGCTTTATGATCCCGGCCGTAATACCAGCCCAGGTACCGGCCGATACGAAAGGCGTGGATGGGATCAAGATCCACATTGGCCTCGCCTCGAAAGCCGTCCGTTCCAAAATACTTTCCCATTTGATTTTCTCCTGATTATAATAATAAGCTGCCCGCTCATAGAATGGGCGCGGCGCGGCATACTAAAATTATGTTTTATAAAATACTATTCAATTGCGTCACGATTTATTTGTTCCTCATCCTGTTCATGCGGATCATGGGCAAGCGGCAGCTGGGCGAGCTGGAACCCTCGGAGCTGATCGTCACCATCCTCATATCCGAGGTGGCGGCCACGCCCATCGGCAGCCCGGACAAGCCTCTGTGGTATGGACTTCTCCCGGTCTCCGTCCTGTTCATCCTGGAACTGATATTCTCCCTGCTCATGACCCACAGTGTGAAGTTTCGGGGCTTTTTGGCCGGCAAGCCCACGCTGCTCATCGTTCACGGACGCATCGATCAGGCACAGATGCATAAAAACCGCTTCACCCCGGACGAGCTGGCCGAGGCACTGAGAAATCAGGGTGTTTTGGACCTGAACACCGTGGAATACGCCATATTAGAGACGGACGGTGCGCTGAACGTCATCCTGTATCCGCAAAACCAGCCCGTTACCGCCGGGCAGATGGGCATCGACACAGAGGATACGGGCTATCCGCTGATCGTTATCAACAATGGACGGGTAATGGAGGAAAATCTCCGCATTCTGGGCCGGGATATGAACTGGCTGGAAAAGCAGCTCAAGGCGCAGAAACTGTCCTCCCCGAAGGATGTGTATATGATGACTGTGGACATGCAGGGAGGCATTTTTCTGTCCCCGAAAAAGATGTGTTAGGCGTCCTTGGTCTTGTCCCCCAGCAGCTTTGTAAGCTCGTTCATGAACGTGTTGATATCCTTGAATTGGCGGTAAACAGAGGCAAAACGGACATAGGCCACCTCGTCCAGGTTCTTCAGCCGATTCATAACCATATCGCCGATCTCCGCCGTGGTGATCTCCCGCTCCAGCGCGCTTTGCAGCTCGCCCTCGATGGCATCTGCGATGGCCTCGATCTCAGAGAGGGGCACCGGCCGCTTTTCACAGGCGCGGACCATGCCGTTGATCACCTTCATCTTGTCGAAGGTCTGACGGCTGCCGTCACGCTTGACGACTACAAGAGGCATCCGCTCCACCTTTTCATAAGTGGTGAACCGTTTGGCGCACATCAGGCACTCTCGCCGGCGGCGGATGGTGCTCCCCTCGTCCGCAGGGCGCGAGTCGATGACCTTGCTCTCGGCATAGCCGCAATAGGGGCATTTCATACATATTCCTCCCAATTGTAATCATGGGTTTCCTTAAAGTTTATTTAGTATAACACAAATCACAAGATATTGCTATAAGATCTTTTTTACGCCACAAGAAGCCGGAAAATCATGGCGGTATGGGAAGATATTTTGCCTTGCCGGAAGAAGCCTTTTTCGCTATCATATCGATATGAAGAAGTTTTTACATAGCCTCAAAAAAATATCCCCCGCCGGACTCTCCGCCGTGCGGATCATCCTGGCGCTTTGCTGCGCGATGGTCTTCGCCGGATTTGTGATCTGTCTGTGCGCGGGCGATCCCAGCCTGGCAAACTTCCACAGCTATCAGACGGCCCGCGCCCTGGCAGAGATGCCCGCAGGCGTCCTTCTGGTGGCCGGCATCGCCCTCATCATTTTTGAAGCCCGCTGACGATGCGCGCCAGCTCCCGCCGGTCCGTCAGCACGTTCAGCACGTCCAGCAGCGCGTTGGCGGACAGCCCTTCCGGCAGGGACAGGACCTTTTTCACCGCCGAGCGTCTGGCCGCACTGTCTGGCCGCCCCGCAAGGCCCATGGCGTACAGCTCCGCCTTCGTGATGGGCGGCTCGCGCCGTCCATCCTCCGCCTCGCCGTCCAACTCCACCCCGGCCCGGCGCAGAGCCTGCTCCAGCACAGCCGGGGGCATCCCCTCCACCCCCAGCTTCCCCTCCTTGGAGGGGGATTTTTTTCGCCGCTCCTTGCCGTATATATCCGGGATATAGGCATGCTTCACCAGCGCCGGATCGATGGCGCCTTTCAAAAAACTGCGGATGAGAAAGCCGCCGCCGTCGCTGTCGGTCAGGACCACAAGCCCTCGTTGTTCCGCCAGGCGGCGCAAAAGCGCCAGCTTTTCCCTGTCGGAGAATATCCCGAATCCGGCGGTATCGACCACTACCGTATCTACCACGTTTTTCACCGCCGCCTTGTCATACCGCCCCTCCACCACCACGGCCTCCCGTATCCGGATCATGCTCTGTCCATCGCCAGGCGCAAAATGAGTTCCTTCATCAGCGCCTCCGGCTCGCCGCCGGTGTCCTTCATTCCATAATCGCACTGAGCGCACAGCGTCACCGCCCGGGCCAGTCTGTCCGCCGAGAAATTCCGACAGGCCCGCTGCAAAAGCTGTACGGGGTAGCTCCGCCCCGCCAGCTCCGGGATACAGCCGGTGATATAGGCCGCACCTTTCCCTGTGTCGGCGGCCACACGGGCCACATACAGCCGCCTGAACTGCTCGCTCACCATGGCGATCTGCTTCTGGGGCGGCTCGTCCCGGTCGGCCAAAAGGTCGGCCAAAAGGCCCGCCGCCTTATCATATTGCCCGGCGCCCAATGCGTCGGTTAGATTGAATATCGTAGTCTCCGGGGCCCTCTTCGCCACCGCATCGATGTCGGCGCGGGTGACGCTGTCCCCCGCCGCATACCCGGCGATCTTCACGATCTCCGGAATAAGGGTGTTCATGCGCCCGCCGCAGACCCAGATAAGATAGTTGGCGGTGGCTGCGTCGATCTTTTTCCCCTGGCTCTCCACCCGGCGGATCACCCATCGGGCCAGCTCCGCCTCCCGAGGGCTGGTGAAGACCAGATCCACCCCTGTTTTTTTCATGGCCTTCACCGCGCCCAGGCGGCTGTCAGGCGCATAGCCGGGGGCGAATATGAACGCCACCGTGGCCCATTCCGGTACATCCTCCAAAAATGCTTTCAGTGCCTCCGGATCATAGGCGGCAGTCCGGTTCACATCGAAGTCCCGTACCTCCGTAAGAGTATGCTCCCCCATGAAGGGCATGGCCTCGGTGCTCTCCGTAAGCGCCTGCATATCCAGGGCCGGCCCCTGGAGCCGGTGGTAATTGAACGCCTCCGTCCCCTCATCTAAGCACAGCCTTTTCAGCTCCGCCAGAAAGCTGTCCCGCAGATAGTCCTCCTCCCCCCGGAGGATATACACCCGCTGAGGCCCATTTTCCCGGAGCTTCTTGATCTCCGTGCCATAGTCCATGGCCGCCTTTTCCGTTCTAGCCATCGCACTCTCCGTTCTCTTTCATTCGGATGGTGACATTCCCCTCCTGATCCGTCCGCCGGACGGTCAGACAATAGTCCTCCAACCGCTCCAGCGTCTCCTCCGCCGGCTGTCCGTATGTATTGTATCCCACAGAGATCACGGCGGTCTGCGCCCGTATCGCCCGCAGGAACAGCGCTCCCGACGCGTTTGCGGACCCATGGTGGCCCGCCACCAGCACATCCACATCCGGGGCAATGCGCCGCTCCAGCATGGACAACTCCCGCCCGGTCCCCGCATCGCCCATGATGAGAGCCTGTTGTCCGGCAGCCTCCGCCAGGACCACGATGCCCTGGTCGTTTTCGTCCCCGGCCTCATCCGTCTTTTCCGGCAGCAGGAGCGCCAGTGCGATACGGCCCGTCCGGGCCAGCGTCTCCTCCTGAAGCCAGTCCACCTCGGTCCCCTGCGCCTCTGCGGCGGCCACGATATCCCGGGCCAGGGAGGCGCCGCCGTCAGCGTCCGCAGGGAGGACAATGCGGTCCACCGGCATCCGGAACAGCAGCGCCTCCACCCCGTTGGCGTGGTCCGCGTGCAGGTGAGTCAGCACCAGAAGATCCACCCGGGTCTTGCCGATGGACAACAGATAATCCGCCGCCGTATCCCCGGCGCTGTCCGGACCGCTGCCGCCGCAGTCCACCACCACGGCGCTCTCCTGATCGGCCAGGATCACACACTGGCCCTGATCCACATCCAGCACCGTCAGCAGCATCTCCCCCGCCCCGATGGACAGTCTTCCCGCAAACAGCGCCGCCGCCAGGCCCGCAGCCGCCAGACAAACCGGTATGCCGGCCCGGAGGCGCCGCTTTTTCCTGCGCAGGAGATACCACGCCACAAACAGCGCGTATGTCAAAACAAGCCACACCACCGCCCATGCGCTATTCATATACAGATCGGCAAAGGGCATCCGCGCCACCGACCGGTAGATGAGCCGGCACCACCGGGCCAGCCAGTTCAGCGCCCAGCCGCCCCATGCCGCCACGCCCGGCACGGCAAGGCCCAACAGACAAAGCGCATATCCGCCGCCGAAGCATATCTCCACTGCCAGGATGGTCAAGAGGTTGGAAACCGGCGACAGCAGCGGCACAGACCCAAAATACAGGGCCACCAGAGGCATGGAAAACGCCGTGGCGCAAAGGGAGGCGGACAGATTGTTCGCAAAATGGCGGACGAGCCTGCTGTCCATCGGCAGACACGCATCCATCCACCGCTCCATTCGCGGCTGGAGCAGCACAAAACCCGCCATACACGCAAAGCTCAGTTGGAGTCCAACGCTGCCGACGGCCATGGGGTTGGCGGCCAGCAGACCCAGCAGCGCTGCGGACAGCCCGGTGATCCCGTCCGGCTCCCGGCCGGCCAAGGGCGCGAACAGAACCAGGCACTGCATTACCGCCGCCCGTATGATGGACGGCCTGCACCCGGTCATCAGGGTGAATGCCAGCATCATGGGGATACATATAAGTCCTGCCCGCCGGCCCTTCCCCAGGATCGACTGGACCATGAGCGACAGGATGACAAGATGCATTCCGCTGACGGCCACGATGTGGAGCACACCGGCCAGTCGCATGGCGGTATAGTCCTGCTCATTCTGCCGCAGCTCCGCCGTATCTCCGGTGAGGAGCGCCTTCAAGAAGGGAGCCGTATCCGAGGCAAACAGCCGGTCGCACATCCCTTTCACCCATTGGCATATCTCCTGCGGAAAGTATAGCCAGGCCCGGTTGGACCTGCCGGTCACCGTTACCGTCCCTTGGATATACCCCAAAAGGTTTTTCCCCTGAGCCGTATAGGTATGGGACCGCTCTCCCCGGCGGGTCACGGCGGATGTGACGCGAACCTGGGCCTGGATAATATCCCCCGGCCGCAGGGACGGCAGTGTGCCGTCGTACAAAAACAGCACCGCCCGCTCCTCCGGGGCCCCGTCGGTGACGCGCACCTCCAGCCGCTCATAGTCCGGCCAGCTCTGGGCGTAATCCGTCACACGGGCCGTGATGGTCACCGTCTGGCCTGCCAGCGCCTCGCAGGGCGCCACATGGCGGACATAATGGGTCAGCCAGCACAGCAGTCCCAGCACGGCGGCCCCGACGCACACCAGCGCTTTGCGGCGCTGACCGCCCCGCATAAGAAGGCATAGCGGGGACAAAAGGGCAAGAGCTGCCGCAAAATACGGCAGCCCTTTTACCGGCAGCAGATATTCCGCGAGTCCCGCCGCAGCGGCAAAGCCCAGCGCCACCCATGCCAGCTTACGCATGGCGACGCGCCGTCATACCATCTGGTCGGGCATGCGTCTGCCGCCCAGGATATGGAAATGCAGATGGCGAACCGTCTGGCCCGCGTCGGCTCCCACGTTGGAGATGAGCCGCCAGCCGTTATCCAGGCCCTCGGCCTTGGCGATCTTCGCCGCTGCCTCCAGGCAGCGGGCCGCCGCCCGGGAGTTGGTGCCGTCCAGCTCTCCCGCAGAGCCGATGTGTTCTTTGGGCACGACCAGCACATGGGTGGGCGCCTGGGGCGCGATGTCCCGGAAGGCATAGCACCAGTCGTCCTCATACACCTTGGTGGAGGGTATATCCCCCGCCACGATCTTGCAGAACAGGCAGTCGGGATCGCGTTTCATCGTATCAGACACAGTTTTCACCTCACTGTTTGGGACGGGCGGCAAAGAACGCCGGCCCCTCGTCCCCGGTATTTTTCAGTCTGTGGATATGACCCTTTGGGACGGTGCGGCACGGGTCCGGCTGCACGGACTCCGTGACGCCGTCAAATCGGATGAGCATGGCATAGCCTCCTTATCACAGGCCCAGCCTTTGTGCCACAAAATCGTCCACGATGGCCAGCGCGTTGTCCGTCTTGAGTATATCAGCGCCGCCGCCCATGGCTGATTCCGGCTTGCCGCCGCCCTTGCCGCCGGTGACGGCGGAGACGGCCTTCACCAGCTCGCCGGCCTTGATGCCCGCCTTCACGGCCTCCGCGCCGCAGATTGCCAGGAACGTCACCTTTTTCCCGTTATCGGTGGCCAGCACCGCCACGATATTGGCGGCCTTGTCCCGAAGCAGGTCGCCCATCTGACGCAACCGGTTGGCGTCCGCCTCGGGCACGGATGCTGTGAGCACCCGAAGATGCCCCACCTCCCGGGTCCCGAAGAGCAGTCGTTCGGTCTCTCCCGCAGCCCTCTGAGCCTTCAGCTTCTCCATGGCCTGATGGAGCGTCCTCATCTCGCCCATGATGGACTCTATTCGGCTGTCCAGCTCAGCAGGCCGCACCTTCAGCGCTGTCGCCGCCCGGTCCAGCCGCGCATAGGCACAGCGCATCTCCGCCAGAGACGCCTTGCCCGTGACGGCCTCGATCCGCCGTACGCCGCTGGCCACGGAAAACTCGCTCTCGATGTGGAACGCGCCCACCTTGGCGGTATTGTCCAGATGGGTGCCGCCGCAGAACTCCACGGAGTACCCGCGGCCCATGTCCACTACCCGGACAGTCTCGCCGTATTTCTCGCTGAACAGCGCGATAGCGCCCCGTTTCTTTGCCTCCTCTATGGGGAGGACGTCAGTCTGGATGGAGAGCCCTTCCAGCACAGCCTCGTTGACCATCTCCTCCACCTGGGCCAGCTCCTCGGCCGTCATGGCGGAGAAGTGGGTGAAATCGAAACGCAGCCGGTCCGCCTCCACCAGAGAACCCGCCTGATGGACATGGTCTCCCAGCACGGTCCGCAGGGCCTTGTCCAGCAGATGGGTGGCGGAGTGGGCCCTCATAACGGCCCTGCGCCGGTCCGTGTCGATAGCGGCGGCGACCGTGTCGCCCAGCGCTATAAGACCGTCTGTGAGCTTGCCGTAGTGCATATACTTGCCGCCCTTGTTCTTCTGCACATCGGTAACGGTGAAGCTCATGTCCCCCGCCGTCAGCACACCGCGATCAGCCACCTGACCACCCATCTCAGCGTAGAACGGGGTCTTGTCCAGCACTACGATGCCCTCCGTGCCGGGTATCATCGCCTCGACCTGCTCGTTCTCTGCCACCAGGGCCACGACCTTTGCCCCGTCGATAGCGGTGTTATCATAGCCCACGAACTCGGTCTCGGGCACCTCCTTGCCGAACTCCACGCCGGCCCAGCCCAGGTCGCCCAGGGCTTCCCTTGCCTTCCGGGCGCGCTGGCGCTGCTCCTCCATGAGATCCTGGAAGCCCGCCTCGTCCACGGTCATGCCCTGCTCCTCTGCCATATCCACGGTCAGATCCAGCGGGAAGCCGTAAGTATCATAGAGCTTGAAGGCATCCGCGCCGGAGAAGGTGATCTCACCCCGCTCCTTGTGCCCGGAGAGCATCTCGTCAAAGATGCGCATACCGCCATCGATGGTCCGGGCGAAATTCTCCTCCTCCACCCGGATGACTTTGGTGATATACGCCTGCCGCTCCCGCAGCTCAGGATAGTGGCCTTCGTTTTCATGGACGACCATATCCACGATCTTATAGAGAAAGGGTTCGTTGACGCCCAGAAGCTTTCCGTGACGGGCGGCCCGGCGCAGCAGCCGGCGCAGCACATAGCCCCGGCCCTCGTTGGCGGGCAGCACGCCATCGCAGATCATCATGGTGGAGGCGCGGATGTGGTCGGTGATGACACGCAGCGACACGTCCATCTTGTGGCTCTGGCCGTAGGTGGCCCCGGTGATCTTAGAGACCTCGTTTGTGATGTTCATCACCGTGTCGACATCGAACAGGGAGTCCACACCCTGACACACCACCGCCAGACGCTCCAGGCCCATGCCGGTATCGATGTTTTTCTGCTTAAGCTCGGTATAGTTATCGT
>CAZVRP010000061.1:0-10118 GCA_964630255.1 uncultured Oscillospiraceae bacterium
CTGGTTTGTTGCGCCCTTTTAGGCGGGGCTAAAATCCGATAGTCTTTCACACTACCCTCCTTCGTAAAAGTCCAGGCCCAATTTGCCCTCATCGACGAGACACTCTGACTTCTTGTCCTCTTGTCCTCGTCACCAGCCGAAAAAGGAAGTAGAGGCTTTGCGGCCCCACTTCCTTTTCCTGTTATACCGCCACTTGCTGAACACCCTGCTTTTTCTCATGTCTAAAAGGCTCCTATAAACACGAAAAGCGCCCAGAGGTGAGTCCCTGGACGCTATCAAATGATTATAATATGCTGAAGAGATTCCACCTCCCGACCATATCGGGTTAGGATAGGAATGAACAGATTAGGTCAGAATGTGTTAAATGATCTTCTCTGCACGAGCAACCTTGCCCCACCATTTTGCAGCAAAAAGAATGTGCAACGAGCGGCCTTGAGACCATCGAAAATCGAACTTTTTGCTTTCCTGCATTTCTCGGATTTTCCCTCTTTTTTAACTACAAAAGCGGTTTTCCCCAAAAATTAACTACTTTTTTAGGACAAACGATGTCAGATTATGACAAAACGCATCAGAAATTTCGGACAAAAAGGAAACCCCAGAGCCCGCATGGCTCTAGGGTGTCCGGGTTTTTCGTGTGCTTGATTAGCGCTTGGAGAACTGAGGCGCGCGGCGGGCGGCCTTGAGGCCGTACTTCTTCCGCTCCTTCATCCGCGGGTCGCGGGTCAGAAAACCCGCCGCCTTCAGGGGGGCGCGGTAATCCTCGCTCACCAGCAGAAGCGCCCGGGCGATGCCGTGGCGGATGGCGCCCGCCTGGCCCGTCACGCCGCCGCCGCTCACTGTGGCCTCGATGTCCACCTTGTCGGTGGTACCCGTGGTCACCAGAGGCTGGCGGACGATCAGCTTCAACGTCTCCAGGCCGAAATAGTCGTCGATGCTCCGGCCGTTCACCGTGATGACGCCCGTCCCGCCGGGGATCAGATGCACACGGGCCACGGAGCTCTTCCGCCGGCCGGTGCCGTAAAGATACGGACGCTTGGACTGATAGGTAGCCATTACTCGTTGCCTCCTTCCACATACGCCTCGGGCTTCTGCGCCTGATGGGTGTGCTCCGCGCCCCGGAAGATGCGCAGCCGGGTCAGCTGGTTTTTCGCCATCGCGTTCTTCTGGAGCATCCCGCGCACCGCAAGGCGCATCGCCAGCTCCGGCTTCTCCGCCATCAGACGGCTGTACTGCGTCTCGTGCAGGCCGCCGGGATAGCCGGAGTGGGTCCGGTAATACTTCTGCTCCAGCTTCTTCCCCGTCAGGACCGCCTGCTCCGCATTGATGATGATAACATAATCGCCGCAGTCCACATGGGGCGTGTAATCCACCTTCCGCTTGCCCCGCAGAAGGTCCGCCGCGATCACCGCCGTCTTGCCCATGGGCTTGCCGGCGGCGTCGAGCACATACCACTTGCGGACGACATCGGCAGGCTTTACCATTGTCGTGCTCATTTGTTTTCCTCCGCTTATTGATAGTTGGTTCAACGCAACTCACGCGCCAAGAGCGCTCTATCTTTATAGCACAACCGGAAAAGCATGTCAACACTTAAATTTGATTTTTCGCTGAATGCTCCTGATATCTCCTTTTTACTCCTGGTATCTCCCGATATCTCGCGGTCGTTTTTATGAAAATGATACTGGCATGAGACGATTTTTCCCTTTCCCTGTGCTATGATGGCAAAGTCAAATACTGATACGAGGCCCCGGCGGGCATATCCGCCGGGGCTGCTTCTATGGAGGTGAGGGCATTGGAGCGCGACGACGAGGAGCGGGACGGGCTGGTGGAGGACGCCCTGCTGGAAAAGGCCCTGGGGGGCGACCTGCGGGCCCAGATGTACTGGCTCAACAACCGGCTGCCCGATAAATGGTCCGACAAGCCGGCCGACAGGAGCAAAAACGGGGCGGACAGACCCGTCAACATCCTTGTTGACGTATAAGCGGACGGGGTCCCCCCTCGAGCCCGGCGAAGCGGGGCGCGGAGCCTGTCCCGATGTGCGCCTGACCGATGTGCTGGGACCGGCCTTCCATGGCCTGGCCCGGGACGTGTTCCGCCACGGCCACACCCACTATGACATAGCCGGGGGCCGGGGCAGCCTGAAATCCTCCGCCGTGAGCCTTATGACCGCCGCCCTTGTCATGAGCCGCCCGGACATCCACGCTTTGGTCCTGCGCAAGGTGGGCAACACCCTTCGGGACAGCGTCTTCGCCCAGTATATATGGGCCCTGGGGATGCTGGAGGCCGCCCCCTGCTGGGAGGTCAGGCACTCCCCGCCGGAGCTGATCTACCTCCCCACCGGCCAGAAGATCCTATTTCGGGGCGCCGACGACCCCATGAAGCTCAAGTCCATAAAGGTCCCCTTCGGCTATATCGCCGTCACCCACTTCGAGGAGAAGGACCAGTTCGCCGGACGGGAGGAGATACGCAGCATCCTCCAGTCCACCATGCGGGGCGGGGAGATCTTCTGGAACTTCGAGAGCTATAACCCGCCCCGGAGCCGGGACCACTGGGCCAACGCCGACGCTCTCATCGACCGGCCCGACCGCCTCCGCCACCACAGCACCTACCTCCAGGCGCCCCGGCGCTGGCTGGGGGAGCCATTCTTCGCCGAGGCCGAGGCGCTCCGCCGCCGGGATGAGGCCGCCTGGCGAAATGAGTACCTGGGCGAGCCCACCGGCACCGGCGCCAACGTATTCGACAAGCTGGAGATCCGCCCCATCCCCCAGGAGGAGCTGGACCGGTTCGACCGCGTCTACCAGGGGGTGGACTTCGGCTGGTACCCCGACGCCTTCGCCTTCGTCCGCGCCCACTACGACGCCGCCAGGGAGACCGTCTTCCTGATGGATGAACATTATGCGCATCGGGAGAGCAACCAGGCCACCGGGACATGGCTCCTGGACCGGGGCTATGACGACTGCCCCATCGTATGCGACAGCGCCGAACCCAAGAGCATCGCCGACTACCGGGACATGGGCCTGCCCGCCCGGGGAGCGATCAAGGGGCCGGGCAGCGTGTCCTACGGGTTCAAGTGGCTCCAGAGCCGCACCATCGTGGCCGACCCCCGCAGGA
Organism: uncultured Oscillospiraceae bacterium; assembly: GCA_964630255.1. GTDB lineage: Bacteria > Bacillota > Clostridia > Oscillospirales > Oscillospiraceae > CAJOIG01. Next base: position 3,109 of record CAZVRP010000061.1, read on the forward strand.
CCCCCTATGCCCTGGAGGAGCTGCGCCGGTATGAGTACGCCAGAGACGGGCAGGGAGAGCTTGTCAGCGGCTACCCCGACAAAAACGACCACGCCATATCCGCCCTGCGCTACGCCTTCGAGCCCTTGTACTCCCGCAGGACCGCCAGGGCGTAACGCCCGATACGAAAGGAAGAGGATCATGCTATGAGTTTTCTCACCCAATGGAAAAACGCCCGGCTGGAGGCCCGGGCCAGAGAGGCCTTCGGCGTGGAGCCCGATACCGCCCGCTCCTTCGACCGCCTTTTGAGCCGCTGTGCCGCCGTCTATGAGGGCCGCCCCGACTGGGCCGACCGGGCCGAGGGCATCGATACGGTCAACCTCGCCGCCGCCGTGTGCGCCGAGGTGGCGCGGCTCACCGTGCTGGGCATCTCTCTGCGCCTGGACGGCGGACAGCGGGCCGCGTGGCTCCAAAAGCAGGCCGATGGCTTCTTCTTCCGCCTGCGCCAGTGGGTGGAGTTCGCCTGCGCCTACGGCACGGTGATCCTGAAGCCCAACGGCCGGGACGTGGACATGGTGGCCCCCGACCAGTTCCTCATCACCTCCCAGCAGGGCGGTCAGGCTGACGGCTGCGTGTTCCAGTCCGGCCGCCGGGATGACAGCTCCGGCCGGTACTTCACCCGTCTGGAATACCACCGCTTCCTCCCCGACGGCCGCTATGCCGTTTCCAACCGCTGCTTCCGCTCCGAACAGCCCGGGGATATGGGGAAGGCCGTGCCCATCGAGGCCACGCCCTGGGCGGGCCTGGCCGCCGATGTTGTCGCCGAGGGAGTGGAGCGGCCCCTGTTCGCCGTGCTGCGGACCCCCGGCGCAAATCCCATGGAACCCGAGTCCGGCATGGGCCTGCCCGTCTTCGCCGGGGCGCTCCGGGAGCTGCGGGACTTCGATGTGGCATACAGCCGCTGCACCGGGGAGATCGAGGACAGCCGCCGCCTGGTTTTGATCGACGACCGGCTCACCGAGCAGTCCGGCCGCCCCCTGGGCCGGGGCGTCCCCGGGATAAAGCTGCCTCCCTTCGCCCGCAAGGTCTTCGGCGCGGGGGCCCAGGAGTATTTTCAGGAGATCGCCCCCGCTCTGCGGACAGAGGAGCGCCTGGCCGGGATGAACGCCCTGCTCAGTCAGATCGGCTTCAAGTGCGGCTTCTCCAACGGCTACTTCGTGTTCAACCAGCGCTCCGGCCTGGTCACCGCTACCCAGGTGGAGGCCGACGACAGGCGGACCATCCAGCTCATCAAGGATATGCGCGACAGGCTGGAGACAGCCCTGGACGGTCTTCTGTACGCCCTGGACCGGTTCGCAGAGGGCTATCAGCTGGCCCCCGCCGGGCGCTATCAGTGCGCCTACGGCTTCGGAGACATCACCTATAACCGGGAGGAGGACCGCGCCCGCTGGTGGGGCTATGTCACCGCCGGCAAGGCCCCCTTCTGGTACTTCCTCACCAGGTTCGAGGGCATGACCGAGTCCGAGGCCAGGGCCTTGGAAGCCGCCGGACAGACAGCCAAAGGAGCTTCGAAAAATGGAAAATAACGAAAAAAATCCCCTCCTCCGGTTCACCGAACCCATGGCCCGGGACCGCTTACGCCTCACCAGAGAGCAGATCATGTCTATCCCCGATCGGGCCGTCAGACGGGCCGCGATCGCGGAAAATATAAAATTATTTGAAGGAGACAGATACCATGGATGAAAATTTGATCACACGCGAGGACATGGCCCATGTGCGGGAGGTGGAGTTCACCGCCGCCTTCGCCGGGTCCATCACCAAGCTCATGGAGGCCCTGGGCGTCACCCGCAAGGTGCCCAAGCAGGCCGGTACCGTCCTGAAAGCCTATAAGGCCGCCGGAACCCTGGCCAGCGGCGACGTGGGCGAGGGCGAGACCATCCCTCTGAGCAAGTACCGGACCGAGGCGGTGACTTACAAGGAGATCGCCCTGAAAAAGTGGCGTAAGGCCACCTCCGCCGAGGCCATCATCGACAGGGGCTACGACCAGGCCGTGGATATGGTCACCGACGAGATGCTCCGGGACGTGCAGAAGTCCATCCGCAAGGACTTCTTCGACTTCCTCGCCACCGGCGAGGGCGCGGCCGCCGGCGACACCTTCCAGGCCGCCCTGGCCCAGGCATGGGGACAGCTCCAGGTCCTGTTCGATGACGACGGCATCGCCTGCGTCTACTTTATGAACCCACTGGACGTGGCCGACTACCTGGCCAGCGCCCCCATCTCCATCCAGACCGCCTTCGGCATGAGCTATGTGGAGAATTTCATGGGTCTGGGCACCGTCATCCTCAACGGCTCCGTCCCCAAGGGCACCATCTACGCCACCGCCCGGGACAATCTGGTCCTGTACTACATCCCCGTCAACGGCGCGGACCTGAACGAGGCCTTTGACTTCACCAGCGACGACACCGGCTATATCGGCATCCATGAGGCCGCCGACTACACCAACATGACCGCCTCCGATACCGTGGTGTGCGGCATGGAGCTGTTCGCCGAGCGCCTCGACGGCGTGGTGGTGGCCGCCATCGGCGCGTGATGGAATACGCCGAGTACACCGCGCTGTATCCGGGGGAGGGGCCGGAGGAGGAGAGCTTTGACCGCTTTCAGTGGCTGGCCCGGCACGTCATGGACCGGGCCTGTACCGGGGCGGACGGGGTCCGCAAGCTCACCGCGTACCCGCCCACGGAGACCTGTGCCGCCGAGGCTGTCCGCCGGTGCGAGGCCGCCCTCATCCGCCGGCTGTGGCGGGATGAACGGCAGGAGGGCCTCATGGACCGCCCCGACGGCTCTGTCGCCGGCCGGGTGGTCACATCCCTGGCCGCCGGCAGCGAGAAGATCACCTACGCCCAGCCCGCCGCCACCCCCGGACTGGATGCCGAGGCCGCCCTTTGGGGCCAGATCCGGCAGTTCCTGGAGGGCGTCTCCGACGCCAACGGCGTGCCCCTGCTGTATATGGGGCCCTACCCGGCGAGGCGGGGATGACGGCGCTGCCGGCGCCCCATCCGGCGGACCGCGACTGCGGCCCGCACTCCAGGGGGACCGCCTCCGCCCTCCAGGCGAGAAGAAGGAGAGATCATATTTATCATGTACGATGATACCGTGACGCTGTTCAACCGGCGGGAGAACCAGGGGGAGATCCTGTGGTATCCCACGACGCTCGCCGGCGTGTACCTGTCCGCCGGACAGGCCGCCCTGGAGGCCGGTCTGGGGACCATGGCCGGCGACCGCGCCCTGCTCCTTGTCCCCTGCCAGGGCTCCGGCGTTCTGGGGGGCAAGACGTATCTGGAGCCCGCCGCGTGGCGAAGGACCGACGAACCGGGAGGTTTCCTCACCTTCTCCGCCGGGGCGGGCTTCGACTTTTTCATCACCGGCCTCTGGGAGGGCTCCGAGCCCGTCCCGGACCGGGACTATCCGGGGGGACTTTACCAGTATCTGGACCGAGCCCGGGACGGGGTGTACGCCATCACCGCCGTGGCCCGGTACCAGGTCATCCCACACTTTGAGATCACAGGGAGATGAGCACATGACCATGACCGACGCCCTTCTGGAGCGCATCCGCGCCTTCCCGGACTTCGAGGCCCTGCGCTTCGGGGCCTTGGGAGACGGAGGCGAGCCTGCTATGGTGCCCCTGGACGGGGCCGCCGCCGAGAGCGCGGGCCGTTCCGTCACCGGCCGGACGTGGCGGGTGGGGCTGTACCCCTTCGCCGTGGTCCTCCCCGCCGGAGGGCCGGAACCGGACCGCCAGGCCCGGATCAAGGAGGCCCTGGAGGCCCTGGGGGCCTGGCTGGAGGCGTGGACGGATATGCCGGCCCCGGAGGACGGCGTACGCCTCCTGAGCGCGGGCCCCACCGGCGCGGCCCATATAGACCGGCGCACCGATGGCCGGACCGAGCTTTGGGTCCTGCCATGCGCCGCCCGCTGCCGGATAGAGCGCTGAGCAATCTTACACTACATTTTTGGAGGTATTTTTATCATGAAGCTGGAACGCGAGGCCCTGGCCCATTACCTGGACACCAAATTCAACACCAAGGCCGCCGACGCGGCGGAGGCGGATTTTGAGATCATCGGAGACGACATCGAGGACATGAGCGTCGAGCTCAACGCCGACACGGAGCAGATCAAGAACATCCTGGGCCAGACCAAGACCAAGGACAACGGCTACACGCCCAGCATGGACGCCGATCCCTTCTATGCCGACCCGGACAAGAAGCTCTATCCCAAGCTCCGGGACATCGCCATGGACCGGATCAAGGGCGACGGCTGCAAGACCTTGCTGCTGGAGGTCATCGTGGAGGACACCGCCGCCGAGACCCATGCCGCCTGGGTGCGGGAGGTCACGGTCAAGCCTCAGAGCTACGGCGGCTCCACCGAGGGCTTCAACATCCCCTTCACCGTCAGCGAGGACGGGGAATCCGTAAAGGGTACTGTCACCGCCGCGAGCATGAAGGCCGGCAGCCCGGTATTCACGGCGGCCGCGTAAGGCGCGCTTCCCCGCAGGTCCCCTTCCCGGGGACCCGCGGGACCCGTTATTTCAAAAGGAGAGACGTGATATGGCAGAGACAATGACACTCAAGGTGGAGACCGGCGCGGTGGAGGTGGCCCTGGAGGACGAGAGCGGCCGGGCTCTGGGCCAGTTCGTGTTCAACCCCGCCGACTCCAACATCCTCAAGCGCTATGGCGCGGTGGTGGATTTCTTCCAGGGCGTGACCATCGACGACGGTCTGCCTGAGGCCGAGCAGATCGATCGGATGAACCGGCTGGCCGACGACATCGCCGGACAGTTCGATTTTTTGCTGGGCTATCCGGTGAGCGAGAGCGTGTTTTCCGTGTGCGGACCCCTGTCCGTGACGAAAAACGGCGACTTTTACTTCGAGTCCGTCCTGACCGGGGTGGGCCGGCTCATCGAAAAGGTGACGAAAAAGCGCCTGGATAAGAAGCTGGCCAAGATCCGCAGGGCCACGGCCCGGTACGAGAAATGACCCCGGAAGCTCCTCGGCCGGCCGGGCCTTTTGATCTGCCCGTCTCCCTGCCGGTCGGAGGCGTGGACTATCCCATCCGGACCGATTTCCGGGACGCCCTGTATATCCTGGACGTGCTGGCCGATCCGGACTATGAGCCGGACGAGCAGGCGGCGGTGTGCCTGCGGGTGCTGTTCCCGGACTGGCGGCGCATCCCGCCCGCCCGGTACCAAGAGGCGCTGGAAGCCGCCTCCTCCTTCCTGGATGGGGGCGTGGCCGCCGGAGACGGACGAAACAAGAGCAAAGGTCCCTGTATCATGGACTGGCGTCGGGACGCCCCCCTCATCCTCCCGGCAGTCAACCGGGTCATAGGCCGGGAGGTCCGGGCCATGGAGCATCTGCACTGGTGGACCTTCCTGGGGGCCTACATGGAGATCGGGGAGAGCCTGTTCTCCACCGTCCTGTCCATCCGGCGCAAGCGGGCCAGAGGGGAGAAGCTGGACCGGGGAGAGCTGGCCTTTTACAAAGCCAACCGGGCCATGGTGGACCTGCCCCGCCGGGAGAGCGCCGACGACGCCGCCCGCCGGGAGGCCCTGAAAGAGTTGTTTGTGTGAGGTGATTTGACGCGATGGAGACCCTTCGTATCGAGATAGATACCAAGACCGCCCAGACCCGGGTGGAGCGGCTCACCGCCGCCCTGGAGGACTATCAGGCCGCCGCACGGGGGACCGCCGCACGGATGAGCTCCCTCCGGTCCGTCCTGGCCGCCCTGGCCAGACAGGACGACGCTACCGGCGCGTCCATCAGGGCCATGCAGTCCTCCCTGTCCGGCCTTCGGGACAGCCTGGCCGCGGCTTTTGTGCCCATCGTCACCGCCGCCGCCCCTCTGCTGACCACGCTGTGCGATCTGCTGGCAAAGGCCGCCGGCTATGTCGCCATGTTCTTCGCGGTCCTGGGCGGGGGCAATTCCTATAAGAAGCTCATCAAAAGCCAGAACAGCTACAACAAGAGCATCAGCTCCGGCGCCGGGGCCGCCAAAAAGCTGGTGAACAACCTGTCCGGCCTGGACGAGCTGCATCTGTGGCAGAGTTCCTCCTCCAGCGGAAGCTCCGGCGGCGGAGGAGGGGACGGCGACGGGCTGGGCGGTCTGGAGTTCGAGGACGTGTTTTTCGACGCCGACGCCATCCGAGAGCTTTTGAAGGATATCCTCTGGTACGCCGGGGCCATCGCCGCCGCCCTGCTCACTTGGAAAATCGCCCGGGCCCTGGGGGCGGACCTGAAGACCGCACTGGGCCTGGCCTCCGCCGTGGGCGGCGCAGTGCTGGCCGTGAAGGGCTATCTGGATGCATGGAAAAACGGCATCGACCTGACCAACCTCATGGAGATGTTCGGCGGCCTGGCCCTGGTGATCGGCGGCCTGGCCCTGGCCTTCGGGCGCACCGGCGCGGCCATCGGCGCTCTGGTGGGCGGCGCGGCCCTAGTGGTCCTGGCCCTGCGGGAGTGGATCAAGACGGGGGAGCTTTCCAGAGAGGGCCTCATCGCCCTCACCGCCGGTATCCTGATGGTGGGCGCAGGCTTGAGCCTGCTCACCGGCAATATCCTCCCTCTTGTCATCGCCGGCTTTGCCGCCGTGGCCGCCGCCATCGCCGCCCGGTGGGATGAGATCCGGGAGAAAACCGGCCAGCTGAAGGATAAGCTGGTGAACGCCTGGGAGGATATCCGCTCCAGGATCACCGGCAAGGCCCAGGCCCTGCAGGACAAGGCCGCCAGTCTGTTCGCCGCGCTCCGGACAAGGCTCCAGGAGGCCGCCGAAGGGGCCAGGGGCGATACCGTGGCCCGGTTCGCCCAGCTGGCCCTGGGGGTCATGGACTGGCTGAGCGAGGCAAAAACAAAGGCTCTGACCGCCGCAGGGGATATCCGTGACGGCCTGGCCGAGCGATTCGGCGCCGCAAGGGACAAGGCCGCCTCCACATTTGACGCCATCAAATGCTCCGTGGCGGAGAAGCTGGAGGGGGCGCG
>CAZVRP010000062.1:0-10076 GCA_964630255.1 uncultured Oscillospiraceae bacterium
TTGCTTTTGGCCCAGCAAAAGTATAGACCTTCGTAATTTTCGTATCTTTTGCTAGCTTCGCAGTTTTTCCATTCGGCAACTTAACAGGGTTCTGAAACACTTGCGCCCCCAGGCTCCGACCGATCTGTATGTCAGACTCCGGCATATCAGAAGATTGTACTGTACCACGCCCCCCGCCGGATGTCAAGGACGTTTCCGCCCCGTCCAGCTCCCGCTTTGCCGCCGCCGCCACGGCGGCGGCGAGGACGAGCAGTGTGAGCGGGAGAGTGGCAGCGGGAGCCTGATGAAGAATCTGAAATTGGATGATATGCTGGAATCAGCAAGGGGAAAAGAAATAGACGACAAAGCGATCGAAACGATATATAATACGATCAAGCCGTATGAAAATAACGGGGACTTCTATATCAGTGAGGTGTCAATAACGCCCATAGCGCCGAACAAAGAAGGCAGTATTCCCAAATTGTAGATCGAGCCGCTTCCCGCCGGCAAAGTAGCTGCAATCAAAATGAATATCAATCAATCGTTTTTTGAGGGGAGAACGTTAGAGCAGATCAACGCTGAGATCGCAGCTTCCAAAATGTCAATAACAAATTCCCTTTATGAAGCGGCCATCCATGAGGCCGGTCACGCAAAGCTCATACGCGGGAAAAGTATAGACGCAATAAAAATTTTGTATAACGAGCTATCTACAAAGGGGATAGAGGGAATAAGTTATATTGGTGAGCATGACGGAGCGGAGGCAATCGCAGAAATCGAGGCGCTTATCTCCCGCGGAAAAAGCTTGACAAAAGAAGCTAAAGAGCTTTACGAGGAATTGTGGTTGTGATGCTTTTTCTGATGGTTTCCCACGAAGGTTTGAGATAGATAACGATGTCCGCACGCTCTCTGAGTGTGCAAACGGCTATAAATGGGAGCGCGAGACGGGGAACAGGATCATAACGCCTGAACAGCTGAATATCAGCTAACAAAAAACGGAAGCTGCCCGAGGACAGCTTCCGGACTATGTATTAAAAGCCGACGCCCCTGCGCGCTTAAGAAGTCGGAAAGGAGTTTCCTGTATGAGAAAGCATCAAGAGGAGAAAGGGGAGTTACACAAAGGGCCCATATACAGGGGCGTGGCCGGCGGCAAAGTTTGGAACAGAGGGGCAAAGCCCGTGTTCCATCTACATCTAAACACAAAATATGATGCTCGTCAACCCCTTTTGACAAAAAATGAACATAAAGGAAGCGTATCCTTTATGTTCATTAATTTACATTGAAAACCGTTTATATAATAGCCCTCAAAACGCGGTCACGCGGGGGCTTCGCCGTTCTGCTGGTAATAGGCGGCGAAGTCCTCATAGCCCAGAGCGCCGCCCGCGATGAGGGTGGAGAAGGGCGGGATGGCCTCGTCGTAGCCGGCCTCAAAAACGGTGTCCAGGGCGGAGGCGTCTTCAGCGTAGGTGGGAGACGCCGGGTCCAGCAAGCCGCGCATATACTCGATGTACAGGTCGAACAGATCCCCGCCGGACTCGCCGGAGGCCAGGACCACGGTGGGCTCGTTGGAGGCGCCATTGACGTTGCCGGAGGCGGCCGCGATCACGGGCTGGACATAGGTAGCGTAGGAGGTCTCATAGGAGCTCCAGCTGTTGCCGGCGGCCCACAGGCCGGACTCGTTCTTGAGCCAGTCGATGCTGCCGTAGGTGTCCTCGGCGTACACGGGAGCGGGGACGGTCTCGGCCACGGTGTTGGCCTCATATTCGCCTACATACTGGCCGCCATCGTAGACATTAATGGTCACGTCGCACTCGCCGTCCTGGATCACCTCGCCGGTGAGGACCGCGCCCTCATACAGGTTCACCACGATGGTGCCGCCCTCGTAGCAATAGATGTCGCCGGTCAGCTCTGTATCCCACAGATTCACATACAGCTTGCCCGCGCCCATGCCGTTCTCATACTCCAGCTGGATGGCGTAGTCGGCGGAGCAGGCGGATGTGTCGCAGCTGATGATGTTGTGGGTGGTGACGCCGCCTTGCTGGTGGATGATGGCGTTGTCCACGGCCTCGAAGTCGCAGTCGAAGCTGTAGGTGAAATCGCCGGTGGCGTTGGCGGGGGAGGGCATGGCCTGGTGTCCGTCAAATATCTCCGGGCCGTACAGCAGGCAGTCTTTCAGCACCACGATGCTGTTGTTGTGGGCACACATGACCGCCTCGGATATATTGGCGTGGAGGGTGGAATCGGTGAGGGTGTAGATGGACGAGCCGGCAGCGTAGATGCCGCCGGAGCCGGTGGTGTTGGACTCGGCGTAGGTGTTGCTGACCTTAAAGAAGCCGCCGCCGAAGTCGGTGGACAGGGCGGAGGAGGCCCCGCCGTTGGTGCGGATGACGCAGTTGTCCACGCAGAAGGTGCCGCCAAAGGTGGCGTCCAGCCCGTGGCCCTGGCTGTTGTTGGTGATGATGGTGGAGTCGGTGATGGTGACGGTGGCTCCGTTGGCGGCGAACACGCCGTTGGAGGTGGAATCGGAGGCGCCAAGGACCCGCACGTCGTTCAGGGTGACGATGGTCTCCGGGCCGTTGGCCAGCACGCCGGCGGCCATGCCAAACTTGCTGCCGTACTCATTGCTGGTATCGGAGACGAACTCGTCCTCGGTGAGCAGGCCGTCGCCGTTTTCATCCACGTACTCGCCGCTGATGTAGCCATAGGACAGGAACGTCTCCCCGTCAAAGGCCACGTTGGCCCCGTCCTCGATATAGGCCGCGGAGGCGCCCCGGATGTTTTCGCCCACAATGGCCCCCTGGACGGGATAGACCTCTATGTCTCCGTAGAAGGCATAGGCCGTGCCGGTCTCGATGGTCTGCAGATAGCCGTCTACCGTCACCACGGGGACCATCCCCGCCGGGGCGGTGACGGCGCTGGTCTCGTCGATGGTCAGGCGGTTGAGGCTGATGGGCTCCGTCACGTTTAGGACCTCGCCGTCCTTTAAGTCCAGGAAGTTGTCCGCCGCAAGGGCCGAAACTCCCAGGCTCAGCACGACGGCCAGGGTCAGGATGACAGACAGTGCTTTTTTCATGTGTGACCTCCCTCAATAAAAATAGTATTTTCAGGCGCGCCCGCGCCGGGAAATACAGCGTCACATACCGGACAGCACGTTCAAAACGGCGGCCTTGATATCGTCCGCCGGGCCGGGGAGCACGATCCCCGCCGCATCGGCGTGGCCGCCCCCGCCGCAGCCCAGGGCGCGGAGCACGTCTCCGGCATGGACGGAGCCATCCGTCCGCAAGGATACCTTCCACGTCCCGTCGGCCAGCTCCCGGAGGAGAAGGCCCATACAGGTCCCCTCCGGGACCATGGTCAGAAGGGACAGCTTATCCATATCGTCCTCCGTGGCGGCACAGGCCCGTACGGTGGACAGGGGCAGGATCATGACGCACAGGCCGTCCACGGGGAACTCCATGGACCCAAACAGGGCGCTCTCCAGCCGGAGGCGGGCGGCGGTCTTTGTCTCGAACAGCCGGCGCATGAGTCCGGCGGGATCGGGGACCAGATCGTGGAGGGCCCCGGCGACGGCCAGGGTCCGGGCCGTGACTCCCGGGGTGCGAAAGCCGTTGGTATCCGTTGCCAGGGCCACATACAGCGCCTCGGCAATGTCCGGGCTCAGGGGCGCGTCCAGCTTTTTCAGCAACAGATATATAAGCTCTCCTGTGGCGGCGCTGTCCGGCTCCAGGAAGGTCTCGCAGGCGTAGCCGCTGTTGCTGCCATGGTGATCGACGGCCAGGTCTGTGGATCTGGTCAGGCACTCCCAGCCGGGGGGATACTGGCCCGGACCCGGGGTGTCCACGGCCACGATGAAGCCGGGGGTGAACCCGCCGGGGGCGAAATAGGGGATCATATATTTCTCGTACCGAGCCATAGAGGGCGGGTTGTAGGCCAGATACGCCTGCTTGCCCAGGGCCCGCAGCCCCAGGCACAGGGCGCAGCCGCTGCCTGCGGCGTCCCCGTCCGGGCGGACATGCGTGATGATGAGCGCGTCCTCCGCCTGGCGGAGCAGGGCCGCCGCCCGGGTGATATCGATCCGATCCATAGAAAAACACTCGCAGAATGATTATGCGTAAATTTTAACATATTCGCCCCCGGTATGCAAGAATATGTTTGAATCAGGGGCGGGTTTGTGGTAACATCTAAGATGGGAAGGAAGGAGAGAGCGCGCATCGTGAGAAGGATATGGGCTCTTATACTGACGGCGTCGCTGCTGCTGCCGGCCACGCCGCCGGCGCTGGCGGAGCCGGAGGAGGCGGGCCGGGTCCTTTATGAGGCCGCCTCGACCGTCCTGGAGCAGTGCGTGGAGGCGGATATGACGGACCTGGAAAAGCTCACCGTCCTCCATGACTGGATGTGCCTGAACTGCGACTATGGCGTGAGCCCCCGGAGCCAGACGGCCTACGGGGCTATCGTGGAGGGCAGCGCCGTGTGCGTGGGCTATGCCGCGGGACTGGCGTATCTGACCGATCTGGCGGGGCTGGAGGGCGTCTATACATACAGCGCTGAGATCGACCACGCCTGGGCCATCGTGACATTGGACGGGAGCCGGTATTTTTCCGACTGCACATGGGACGACGGCAAAAATGCCAAGCTGGGCTTGGTGCGCCACGACTATTTTCTCTTTGACGAAAGCAACGCCGGAATCACCGGTCACACCGGTTGGGACAGCGACGAGGCGGTGCCCGGCGGACCGCTGGAGGGGGCGCCCTGGGTCCAGGCTGTGACCCGGGTGATCTTTCAGGGGGACTGGTGCTGGTACATAGACGGAGATTTCTGCCTGTGGCGCTGCGACCGGGACACCTGGGAGGCGGAGCCGCTTCTGACGGTGGATGAGACATGGCCCATCTGGGGCGTGGAGGGCAGCGGCCGGGACGGGGTCTATTCCGGGCTGGCGCTCATCGGGGACCGGCTGTACTTCAACACCCCCTATGCTATCTGCTCCGCGGCCCTGGATGGCGGCGATATGCGCACGGAGCTGACGCCGGACACCTCGGAGGGGGTCCTGTATGGTCTGGATGTGCGGGATGGGCGGCTGTGCTATTCCATCGCCACGGAGCCGGACGCTGTGCGCTATCAGGTACTGGACGCGGACTTTTCCGCCCAGGAGGCCTGAGGCTGCGCCCAGCCGGAGGACGGGCCGCGGACGGAGCTTTTTGGCGGCGGTCGAAACGGCGGCCCTGTGGGACGCAAAACCAATGGCGGGTGAGACGCCTTTTGCATAGCATGGTCTATATGACATAAGGGGGCGGCGGGATGTTCCGGTGGTTTGCCGCAAAATTCATACGAAACTGGGATCAGCCCGAGCGGCCCGAGGTGCGCACGGCCTATGGGCAGATGGCAAGCGTTCTGTCCATCTGCGCCAACGGGACGCTGTTTCTTTTAAAGCTGCTGACGGGACTGGCGGCCGGGTCCGTGGCCATCGTCGCGGACGGGATCAACAACCTGTCTGATGCCGCTTCCAACATCATCAGCCTGCTGGGCTTCCGCCTGGCTGCGCGTCCGCCGGACGCGGAGCATCCCTACGGCCATGGCCGGTATGAATATTTGGCGGGGCTGATGGTGGCGGTCCTCATCCTGGTGGCGGGGATAGAGCTTCTGAAAAGCGGCGTGGAGCGGGTGCTCCATCCTGCGGCGCCGGAATTTTCCTGGGTCATGGCGGGGGTGCTGGCGGGCTCCGTTTTGGTGAAGCTGTGGATGATGGCCTTCAGCCTGGACGCCGGCAGACGCATCGCATCCGAGACAATCATGGCCGCAGCGGCGGACAGCCGCAACGACGCCATCGCCACCTGCGCGGTCCTGGCCGGAATGGCTGCGGCCCGCTTCACGGGGCTGGATCTGGACGGCTGGCTTGGCATAGGAGTGGCGGTGTTTGTGCTGTACAGCGGCCTTGTCCTGGTGCGGGACACGCTGGACCCTCTGCTGGGCCGAAAGCCGGCGCCGGAGGTCATCGACGGCATCCGGGAGCGGATCATGGCCTGCCCCGGCGTGCTGGGCACCCATGATCTCATGCTCCACGATTACGGCCCCGGCCGGCGGTTCGCCAGCGCCCATGTGGAGATAGCCGCAGAGGATGATATCATGGCCCGGCACAGGGCCTTGGAAGCCCTGGCCGGAGAGTTCCTGGAAAAGGACGGCCTGCACATCGTGTTTCAGATAGACCCCATCTCCCGGTCGGACGCGGAGGGCAACCGGCTGCGGGCCCATATGGCGGAACGGATGCGTATCATCGACCCCCGCCTCACGGTCCATGATCTGTGCCTGATCCGGAAGGGCGAGGGACTCTCGGTGCAGTTCGACTGCTTCATCCCCCCGGACATAGACATCCCGGAAAAGGAGCTTCGGCGGATGCTGGAGAATATGGTCCAGGAGCTGCATCCCGGCGCGGATGTGCGCATCACCATCGACCGGGATTATATGGCGCCGCCCCGCTGACGGCCATCATGGGCTGTTGGGCGGGGCGGTCTTGTTTTATGTTTGAACGTCTGTCAAAAGCCGCCGTTTTTTCCAGCGGCCGGAGAAGTAATACAGCCAGCCCCATACAACGGATACCATGCCGGCCAGGGCGTTGGCCCACCAGTAGGCGTAAGGACCGATATCCAATACCGCCGGCAGCAGCAGGCACAGCCCGATCCGGGCCACGATCCCGTCCGCCAGGGCGATGATCAGGTTGAGGCTCACATACCCCACCCCGTTGATAAAACCCAGGGGCGTGCTCATCATGGCGAAGGTCAGATACATTACGATCTGCACGTGCATATAGGATGCGGCCATGTCCAGCACGGCCTCCTCCTGGGTGAACAGGTGGAACAAAGCCCGGGGGAAGAACACGCACAATATCACGGACAGCAGCCAGAAGCCCATATTGAAGGCAGTGGAGACCCGCAGAGTGCCGTGCACCCGCTTTTCCTTCCGTGCGGCGATATTTTGGCCGGTAAAGGTGGCGGTGGCAGACTGGGTGGCGTTGGTGATGACGGTGGCCAGACTGTTGAGCTTGGAGCCCACGCCGTTCACGGCGGAGACGATCACGCCGTAGGCGTTGATCCAGCCGTTGACGAACAGCATGGACACGTTGATGGCGATGGTCTGCACGGCCAGGGGCGCGGCCAAGCGCAGGATGGTGACGAGGGTGTGCCGGTCCACCTTGAAGCTCTCCCATTTGAAGTCAAAGCCCAGCTCGACCCTGTGCCGGTAGAGGTACCAAAGGCAGGCGGCGGCGCCGATGGCCTGGGCGACGGAGGTGGCGATGGCCGCGCCCTTTGCCCGCATGTGGAAGACCGCTACCAAAAGCAGGTCCAGAAGGATGTTTGCTATGGCCGCAGCGGCGACGAAATAAGTGGGATGCTTCGAGTCACCCATGCCCCGGAGCAGAGCGCTCAGCCCCCCGCTCAGATAGGTGAAAGGGATGCCCAGGCAGCACCAGAACATATACTCCACCGCGTCGTTCCATGCCTCGGCCGGGGTATTCAAGGCCCGGAGCAGGACGCGGTTGAAGGCGATCCCCAGGATCGTCACCACGATGGCCAGCAGGATCGTTATGGTGAAGGAGGTGCCGATGGTCTTCCGGATGCCCTCCCGGTCCTGGGCGCCCACCTGCTGGGCCACCAGGATTTGTCCGCCGCTGCCCAGGCCGATGCCCAGACAGTACAGCAGCATGGTGATCTGCCCGGAGGTGGCCACGGCGGACAGGCCGGCGCTGCCCACGAACTGGCCCACGATAGCCATGTCCACCAGGTTGTAGAGCGTATGCAGCAGGTTCCCCAGTACCAGCGGCAGAGAGAAAAGGATGATCTGCCTGGTCAGGGAGCCCTCCGTCAGGTCGTTTATCAGCGTCCTTTGCCTTGTCATATATCTTCCCTCCAAACAGGCACGCCCCACTTGCGCGCGGCCTTCGCCTTTTGCGTAGTGGGGCTTCCCGCTTTATCGTCTTTTTTCAAAAATGGGACGGGCCGCGCCCGGCTCAGAAAAGACCGCACACCAGCTCCGTGTAGGCGGCGGGATCGTCTAAGGGCAATCCGGCGATGAGCTCGGCCTGGGCCAGCAGCACCAGGGCCAGCCGTGCGGCACGGGGCTTGTCTTCGGCGTATGCCTTTTCCAGGGCGGCGAAGGCGGGGTGAGAGCCGTTCAGCTCCAGTACCCGCCGAGCCTTGACGCGCTCTGCCTCCGGCACACCGGGCAGATCCCGGAAATACTTCTCCATCTCCAGGGTCACCTCGCCCTCGGTGGTCAAGAACACCGGCTGGGTCTTCAGCTTATGGGAAAGGCGCACCGTCTCCACCGCGCCGCCCAGACTGTCCTTGATGAAGTCCAAAAGCTCCTTGGACTGCTCCTCCTTCTCCTCGGCGTCCTTTTTCTCATCCTCGCTCTCCAGACCCAGATCGTCGCTGGTCACGTTGCAGAAGTCCTTCTCGGCAAATTTGCCCAGCATCTGCATGACAAATTCGTCCACGCTGTCGGTCAGGCACAGCATGTCATACCCGGCGGCCTTCACGGCTTCCGCCTGGGGCAGGGCCGCCGCCCGCTTCACTGTCTCGGCGCAGGCGTAATATATCTTTGTCTGGCCCTCGGCCATGGCGTCTGCATACTCCTGGAGGCTGATCAGCTTGTCCTGGCCCACGCTGTAGAACAGCAGAAGGTCCTTCAACTGGTCTTTGTGCATACCGTAGGAGCCCACCACGCCGTACTTGAGCTGGGGGGCGAAGGCGTTGTAGAAGGTCAGATAATTCTCCCGTTCCTCGTCCATGAGGCGCTTCAGCTCCGCCAGTATCTTCTTCTCCAGGTTCCCGGCGATGACCTTCAGCTGCCGGTCGTGCTGCAAAAGCTCCCGTGAGATGTTCAGACTCAGATCTGGCGAGTCCACCACGCCCCGGACGAACCGGAAGTGCTCCGGCACCAGGTCGGCACACTTGTCCATAATCATCACACCGGAGGAATACAGCTGCAGACCGGGCTGATAGTCCCGGGTGTAGTAGTCATAGGGGGCCTGGGCGGGGATGAACAGCATGGCCTTGTAGCTGGTCAGGCCCTCTGCGTTGACCCGGATGACGGCCACCGGGTCAGCGGCGTCCCGGAAATGCTCCTTATAATATGCCTTGCAGTCGTCGTCGGAGACCTCGCTCCTGGGCCGCTGCCAGATGGGGACCATAGTGTTGACCACCTCGTCCTCCGTGTTGGTGACATAGCCGCCCTTGCCGTCCTCGCCGGCGGTTTCGTCCCACTTGCGGTGCTCCACCATCATGCGGATGGGCCAGCGGACGTAGTCGGAGTATTTCTTGATGAGCTCTTTCAGCCGCCAGCTCTCCAGATAGGTGCCGTAGTCCTCTTGGTCAGTGTCGGCCTTGATGTGCATGATGACGTCGGTACCCACGGTATCCTTCTCACAGGCGGTGACGGTATAGCCGTCTGCGCCGGCGGACTCCCACTTCCACCCCTGGTCCTCGCCGAAGGCCCTGGTGATGACCGTCACCTTGTCGGAGACCATGAACGCGGAGTAAAAGCCTACGCCAAACTGGCCGATCACGTCCACGTCGGCGGCCTCCTCGTTCTCGGCCAGGGTATCCCGGAACTGGCGGGTGCCGCTGGAGGCGATGACGCCCAGGTTGTTCTCCAGATCCTCTTTCGTCATGCCCACGCCGTTGTCACTGACCGTGAGGGTGCGCCGGTCCTTGTCCGTGTCGATCCGGATGAGAAAATCCTCCCGCGTCATGCCCACGGTCTCGTCTGTCAGGGATCTGTAGCACAGCTTGTCGATGGCATCGGAGGCGTTGGAGATGATCTCCCGAAGGAAGATCTCCTTGTGGGTGTAGATGGAATTGATCATCAGGTCCAGCAAACGCTTGGACTCCGCTTTGAACTGTTTTTTTGCCATGGTGATTGGTACGCTTCCTTTCCTGCGTTGGCACTCAAATTTCCTGAGTGCTAATTTACCACACTTCCCCTCGTATGTCAAGCCCCGGCACGGTGCCGGGGCTTGATTCTATATGGTTCTATATGGGTAGTATGCCCAAGATAAGCAAAATCCTGTCATTTTTGTAATTTCAGGTCTTGTATTTTGTCATTTT
>CAZVRP010000063.1:0-10075 GCA_964630255.1 uncultured Oscillospiraceae bacterium
GCCGGTCACACGCCCGCTTTTTGAGCAACCCCAGAGCGGCAGACTCTTTTTGCGTCCAGATTGCGTTAAATTAATATTTACCGGCAAATAGCTTGCGCAATCCGACCGGCATTGTTATAATATGTGACAGGATAGGAGACTGCGGGTTTATGGCCCGCAGGAAAACGAAACAAACATATCATAGATAGGAGCAGAGGTATGGAAAGAAAATATCCCAATATGTTCAGCCCCATCACCATCGGCGCTCGCGGCCGCTGGCCCGGCATCATTTACAAAAACCGCATTTGGACTGCCCCCACTGGTGTGCATCTGCTCAGCGCGGGGGAGCCCTATCCCAACGAGGCCACCATCGCCCACTACAGGGAAAAGGCCCGGGGCGGCGCGGCCAACATCTCTTTTTCTGCCCAGAACATCGACCGCTGGCTCCTTACCCATGGTTCCAACGAGCATTCCGACCCGGATATTTTTAACCTGAGATACCACAACTACTGGTACCGCCTTACCTCCGCCGTCCACTTCTTTGACGCGCGGATCAGTCTGGAGCTTCTGGCATTCACCCGCCATGAGGAGATCGACGGCAAGCCTGTCTGCTGGTCCGTCAACGGCGAGGAGGACGAGGAGACTGGCGAATGGTGCCCCATGATGGACCTGCCCGCCATGGAGCGCATGGCCGCTGATTATGCCGAGGCCGCGAGGATCGCCGTTCGCGTGGGCTTTGACGGAATCCTGCTGCACTTCGGCCACGGTGTGTTCCCTGCCCAGTTTTTGAGTCCGCTGTCCAACCAGCGCACCGATGAGTTCGGCGGTTCCCGGGAGAACCGGGCCCGTTTCCCCATGATGATTATCAAGGCTGTCCGGGACGCCGTGGGTCCCCGGGTGCCCATCGAGGTTCGCGTCTCCGGCGACGAGCTGACCGAGGGCGGCGGCACCATTGAGGACTGCATCGACTTCCTCAAGCGGGTGGAGGACGATATCGACATCGCCCATGTGTCCTGCGGCACCGTCATGGACGACGTGACCCAGACCCGGATGCACCCCGTGGAATTCTACCCCGCCGGCGTGAACAAGGAGTTTGCCCGTCAGGTGAAGGAGTCCGGCTTCTCCAAGCCCGTGCTGACCATCGGCGCGTTCCAGCGGCCGGAGCTGATCGAGGAAACCATCGCCACCGGCGGGGCCGACATCGTGGCCATGGCCCGCGGCTGCATCGCCGACGCCAACTGCGTCAATAAGGCCGCCGAGGGCCGGGAGGATGAGATCATCCCCTGCCTAAAGTGCTTCGTGTGCCTCTCCTATGACATGGAAGAAGAGTTCTGCTGCTCCGCCAACCCCACCGTGGGCCGGGAGTACATACTGGACCAGTTCGTCAACCACAACTCCACTCCCAAGCGGGTGGCCGTCATCGGCGGCGGTCCCGGCGGTATGGCCGCAGCCCAGTTCTGCGCCGAGCGGGGACATAAGGTTACCCTGTACGAGAAGGATACCAAGCTGGGCGGCACCATCAACTTCGCCAAGTATGCCACTTTCAAGTGGAGCCTTGACGATTACATGAACTACCGCATCCACATGATGGATAAACTGGGCATCGACGTGCGTCTGGGCGTGGAGGCCACGCCGGAGATGATAGAGGCGGAGAACTATGACGTGGTCATGGCCGCTCTTGGCTCGTCCAATATCATCCTCCCCATCGAGGGCAAGGACGATCCCCGGGTTATATGCGCAGTGGACACCTTCGGCAACGCCGACAAGATCGGCCAGAAGGTGGTAGTCATTGGCGGCGGCGAGGTGGGCTGCGAGGCGGCCCTGTATCTGGCCATGGAGTGCGGCAAGGATGTTGCCATCATCGAGATGATGGACCGCATCGCCGCCACCAGCGCCTACGCCCAGGAGCTGGCCCTCTATGACCGAGTGCCCAAGTACTGTGAGCTGCACCTGTCGAGTCCCGTGACCCGCATCACTCCCACCCAGGTGGGCTACAAAGATCCTGAGACCGGCGAGGAGAAGTTCCTGGACGCCGACACCGTGGTCTTTGCCTCCGGCCGGAAGGCCCTTGAGGACCAGGCTGAGAAGTTCCGCTTCTGCGCGCCCAAGTTCTTCAAGATCGGCGACTGCCTGAAGGCATCCAATGTCCGCAACGCCAACCGCACCGCCTACGATGCGGCGGCACAAATTTGATCGTTTGAAAGGCACCTCCCCGCAAAATTTGCGGGGAGGTATTTTTTTCGGGAACTTTTTGGGATGTTTGCCGTCATAATGGGTGAAAACGGGCGGAAAAGGAGATACCTGCTATGAAACGTTTTTTGTCTTTTCTTCTGAGCGTGATGATGCTGCTGGGACTGGCCGTTCCGGCGCTGGCGGCGGTCCCGGCGGACGACCAGGCCGCCCTGGACCAGGCTCTGTCGGATATCACGCTGCAGGTCAAGAAGACGCTGGATGTGGACGACGGATACACGGATTTTTACGGCGATTACAACGATGGCCTCCGGCCCAGTTGGCGCCTGAACTGGTCTGACGATGCCCGCAGCCTGTCCGTGGAGGTATCCCCGGACGGGACTGTTCTGGATGTATACCGCCGGATCGACGGAGACAGCGCCGACCGGTTTTATGGCTTCGACCCCGCCTTTCCGCCTCTGACGCTGGCCGAGGCGGAGGAGCAGGCGGCGGACTGGCTGACCCGGCTCATGGGACCCGGGGAGACCGGACGCATCGATGATGTGCGCACTTACCTGGGCGCCAACGGCTATTACCGATTCTCCGGCACGGTGGAACTCAATGGTCTGCCCAGTCCCATCAGCTTTTCCATGGAAATCGACGGCAACGGTCTATCCTCCTATTACCGCAGCGACAATTATAACGGATATGTGGGGGATATACCGTCAAATACGCCTGTAATCAGCATGGAAGTGGGGGAGAAATCCCTTTTTAAGACTGTTTCCATGGAGATTTACTATATCTCCGATCGAGAAGGGAACGCCCGTCTGAGATACGTCCCGGTGGGGCCGTATACGGTGGTGGACGCCGCCACCGGCGAGGCGGTGGACATGGACGCCCTGTACGCCTCCTTTGGGTACGGTTCCGGCCAAGGGACGAACTACGCTGTGACCATGGAGAGCGCGGCGGATGCCGGCGGCGTGGATGCTCCGGCAGCTGCCCTGACGGAGGTGGAGCTGAGTTCCATCGCCAGCTATGCCGGCGTGCTGGACCAGACGGCCATAGACGCCGCCCTGCGGGCCATGGACGCTTTGGGACTGGATGACTTTACTGTTCAGCGTTGCTCCTATGCCATGGACGAACAGACCGGCGATGTGACAGCGTCTCTGCGGTACACTGCGGAGATGAAATCGGATGAACTGTACGGCTACTCCCGGGAGGAATTTGACCAGTATCAGACGTGGGGCGACAGCCTTACCATCTATAAGTACATCACCATCGATGCCAAGACCGGGGAGATCATGGATGTGTCCACCAGCTACCCCTTGTGGGAGAGGGACGAGGCCGGCGATCTGAGCGACGGGGCGCTCCAGCGGGCGGCGGAGGATTTTCTGGTCCAGGCCGCGCCGGACATCTTCGCAGAGACGGCAAAGTGCACCCTGACCGGTTATGATGAGGACGGCGGGCTGACCTATGCCCGGACCCACGATGGCTACTTCTTCCCTGAAAACTATCTGTATGTGGAGATCAACCCTGCGGCCGGGACGGTGGACAGCTTCCACTGTGTCTGGGACGAGGATGTGACCTTCGCGCCCTCCGCCGGCATCGTGGACAAGGACGCCGCCTGGGCCGCCTATGCCGGAGCCCTGGAGGTGGAGCTGGGATATGTGGCCTGGCCGGTAGACATCGAGGAGGACCCGGACCTGTACGCCCGGTATCTGGAGTGGGGGTACACTTTCGTGGAGACCCTGCGTCTGGGGTATTATTACGGCGGTACGGAGGAGGTGGAGGGCGTTGACGCTCTCACAGGTGAGGCCGTCATGGAGGCAGATGGCAACGGAACGTATGTCTATACCGACCTGGCAGGCGTGGCCGAGGGGGAGATGATCGAGACCCTAGGCCTGGCGGGCATCGGCTTTGATGGCGGCCTGTTCCGGCCCCGGGAGACCCTGACCCAGCGAGACGCGCTGACGCTGCTCGTCCAGGCGGCGGGCCGCCGGACCGGGGACTGGGACGATGAGACCCTGCAGAGCGAGGCCGTATCTCAGGGCTTTATCCGGACAGAGGATTGGTCGCCGGAGGCGGTAGTGACCCGGATGGAAATGGCCCGGATGCTCATCGGCGCCTCCCGGTATGGGGACGCGGCGGCGCTGCTGGGGGACGACGGGGGCTATGGGGCCATCGCCCGAGCCCTGGGCCTGGACGTGACGGCACCGGATACGCCCCTGACCAGGGCGGAGGGCGCGGAGATGCTGTACATCTTCATGAGCCGCTGAATCAAGCAAGCCGCCCCCGGCCAAAAAGCCGGGGACGGTTTTTGTTGACAAGTCCGACTGCTGAGAGCTATGATAAAGCTATGAAAAAGACGATCTCTATTCAAATGCTGGCGCTCTCCGCCCTGTTTGCCGCCCTCACCGCTGTGGGGGCGTTTATACGTATACCCACGCCATGGTCGGCATTCACGCTGCAGGTGCTGTTCGTGTTTTTGTCGGGTGCGCTTCTGGGTCCGAAATACGGGGCGCTGTCCCAAGGAGCCTATGTGGCCCTGGGGCTTTTCGGCCTTCCGGTGTTCACCGGCGGAGGCGGCTTTTTTTATGTGCTCCGCCCCACCTTTGGGTTCCTCTTGAGCTATCCCGCCGCGGCCGCAGCGGTGGGAGCGGTCTGCCGGGGCGGAATGCCGTCATTCCGCCGCATCGGGGCCGGATGTCTGGCGGGCCTGGGCGTCATTTACGCCGTGGGTCTGCCGTATATGGGCCTCATTTTGAATCTTTACATGGGCCAGCGCATGGGCCTGTGGGACATCCTGTGGAGCGGGATGATCATCTTTTTGCCCTTTGACGGGGTGAAGATTCTGCTGTCGGCGCTGCTGGCACGGCGGCTTATCCCATCCCTGTCTCATCTGCGCCAAGGACGGGCGTGATGCGAAGACCGGCCGTTATGCCGGTGGGATCGGGGTCAGTCGATGGAAATGAGCTCGTATTCCTTGGAGCCGATGCCCAGGGCGGCGGCAGCGTCCACTGTATGGCTGCCGTTGAGGGAGTCGATGCGCGCCAGAAGATGGTCTCGGCCGGGGTCGTCGCTGGTCCGGACGATGTCCAGACAGGCTTGGTCGATGGCTACCGGGTCCAGGCTTGCCAGAATACCGATGTCCGCCATGCAGGGGTCCTCCGCTACCTCGCAGCAGTCGCAGTCCACAGACATGTTCTTCATGACATTGATAAACAGAAGATCATCGCCGAAATACTTCACCACGCTGGAGGCGGCGTCCGCCATGGCCTCCAGGAAGCTGTCGTGGTCGCTGGTCCAAAAGGCGTCCATGTCGCCCGCGCCGTGGATATACTGCTTTCCATAGGAGGAGGCCACACCGATGGATAGCTGCTTGAGCGCGCCGCCGAAGCCGCCCATGGGATGGCCCTTGAAGTGGCTGAGCACCAGCATGGAATCATAGTTGGCGATGTGCTTGCCCACATAGTCCTTTTTTATCTGCACGCCGTTCGGGATGTCCAGCACCATATCCGGCCCCTCGGCGTCCAGGATATCCACGGTGAAATAGTGGCTCCAGCCGTGCAGCTCCATGGTCTTCCAGTGCTTCTCCGTGGTGTCCCGCTGGCCATCATAGGCGGTGTTGCACTCCACCACGGTACCGTTGACCCGCTCCACCACGGGCTTGCAGAAGTCCGGGCGGAGGAAGTTCTGATTGCCGACCTCGCCGGAGTGGAGCTTTACCGCCACCTTGCCGGGAAGACTTTTGCCCAGCCTGTCCATGAGCTTCAACGCCCCCTGGGGGGTCAGGTCTTTTGTAAAATAAACGATCGATTTGGCCATGGGGAACCTCCTGATGTAGAGCATTACAGCGTAACAGTATAATTATATATAACAATTATATCACGGCGTCTGCGGTCTGCGCAAGAGTCAGGCGAGTTTCCGCCCCATCAAAACGCCCATGACGGAACTCATCATCAGCCCCCGGGTCCAGCCGGAGCTGTCCCCCAGGCAGTGGAGGCCGGGGACGTTGGTGTTGAAGTCCTCGTCCATGCGGATGCGGTTGGAATAGAATTTCAGCTCCGGTGAGTACAGCAGGGTCTCGGCGGCCGCGAAGCCGGGGACCACCTGGTCCATGGCTTTAATGAAGTTGATGATGTTGAGCATGGCCCGATAGGGCATGGCGGCGGTGATATCCCCGGCCACGGCGTCGGGCAGGGTGGGGCGTACGTTGGTACGCTCCAGCTCCTTCTGCCACGTGCGTTTGCCGTCCAGGATATCCCCGAAGCGCTGGACCAGAAGCTGGCCGTTGGCCAGCATATTGGTCAGCTCGCCCACCTTCTGGGCATAGGCGATGGGCTGGTTGAAGGGCACGGAGAAGTTGTGGGAGCACAGAATGGCCAGATTGGTGTTCTCGCTTTTGAGCTCTTTGTAGGAGTGTCCGTTCACCACCGCAAGGCCGTTGTCGTAATTCTCCTGGGCCACGAAGCCACCCGGATTCTGACAGAAGGTACGGACCTTGTTTTTAAAGGGGGGCGGGTAGCCGATGAGCTTGGACTCATAGAGGGTGCGGTTGACGGTGTCCATGACCTCGTTGCGTACCTCCACCCGCACGCCGATATCCACGGTGCTGGGTACATGGTCGATGCCGTAGGTGGAGCACAGCCCCTCCAGCCAGTCGGCGCCCCGGCGGCCGGTGGCCACCACCGTCTCATCCGCCGTCAGATCAAAGCTTTGGCGGCCATCGGAGTAGGTGACGCCCTGGCAGCGGCCATCCCGGATGATGAGGCCGGTGCATTCGGTGTCGAACAGGATTTCCACGCCTCTGTCCAAAAGCCAGTGCTCGATGTCGGCATAGATCTGCTGGGCCTTTTCCGTACCCATGTGGCGGATAGGGCAGGATACCAGCTTCAGCCCGGCCCGGATGGCCCGGGTGCGGATGGCCCGGACCTCGTCGGTTTCCTCCTTGCCCTCCACATGCTCGTCTGCGCCGAAGGCCAGATATATTTTGTCCGTATAATCGATGGTCCGCTGGACCAGGTCCGCGCCGATGAGCTGGGGCAGCTCGCCGCCCACCTCACAGGACAGTGAGAGCTTGCCGTCGGAGAAGGCCCCGGCGCCGGAAAAGCCGGT
Source organism: uncultured Oscillospiraceae bacterium (assembly GCA_964630255.1). GTDB lineage: Bacteria > Bacillota > Clostridia > Oscillospirales > Oscillospiraceae > CAJOIG01. Next base: position 7,264 of record CAZVRP010000063.1, read on the forward strand.
GGTGATAGCGCAGTATGGCTTGCAGTTCATGCACCGGTTGGTCTCCGCCTTGGGGCAGCGGCGCTTTTCCACGCTCTTGCCTTTCTCAAGAATGGTGATCTTCTTCTCGCTGCCCTGGCGAAGCATTTCCAGGGCCGTGAAGATGCCGGCGGGGCCGGCGCCGACGATGGCGATGTTCGTTTTCATGGTCGTCTCCCGCTGATGATGAAAAATAGTGCGAAATGATTGCGTCATGTGGTATACTTTAAAAAGCACCATATTACCATTAAACCATAACTGTCAAGAGGATGAACAGGAAATATATGGATCTGTACTTTAGGGGACATGATTATAAATACGCGGCGGAGCAGATGCTTTTGACACTTTTTCCCGGCAGCCGGCCGGTCTATCCGGCATCGGAGCGGGAGGGGAACCGGGCGGAGCTCGACCTGGCCGGGGGCGAGGCGGCGTGCCGTCTGTGCTGTGATGGCCGAACAGGAGAGGGACGGGCGGCCGTCCGGCCCTGGACCGGGGAGCGGGAGCGGGTCCGCATGGAGCAGCAGGCGGTGAAGCTGGCCTTTTACCGGGCGGCCCTGGCCGCGGGAGTGCCCAAGCCCGTGTGGGGCGCCCTCACCGGGGTGAAGCCGGGCAAACTCATGGCCCGGTATCTCAAGTCCGGCCGAACGGCGGCGGATTTTGCCGCAGACTTCGACGTATCGCCGGATCGGGCGGCCCTGTGCGAAATCACTGCCCGGGCGGCGATGGCGGCGGCGGCGTCCCTGTCGCCCGGGGACGTGGGGCTGTACGTGGGCATTCCCTTTTGTCCCACCCGATGCGCCTACTGCTCCTTTATCTCCAGCGCCGTGGGTGCCGATGCGAAGCTGATGGAGCCGTACATGGACGCCCTGGCCCTGGAGATAAAAAGGACGGGCGAGGCGGTCCGGGCGTCCGGCCGCCGGCCTGTGGCCCTGTATCTGGGAGGCGGCACGCCCACCACCTTGTCGGCGGAGCAGCTGGAGCGGCTCTGCGCCCTTTTGGAGGAGAATTTTGACCTTGCCCCATTGCGGGAATACACCGTGGAGGCAGGACGGCCTGATACCATTACGGCGGAAAAGCTGGCGGTGCTGCGGACCCACGGTGTGACCCGGGTGTCCGTTAATCCCCAGACCATGTCGGACCAGGTGCTGGCGGCCATCGGCCGGTCGCATACGGCAAGGGATACCCTGGACGCCCTGGCCCTGGTCCGACAGGCGGGAAGCTTCCAGGTGAACATGGACCTGATCGCGGGTCTGCCCAAGGACACTTTCCGGGGCTTTGCCCATACCCTTGAGACAGTGCTGGCCCAGGGACCGGAGAACATCACCATCCACACCCTGGCCATCAAAAATGGCTCCCGTCTGGCGGAACGGCCCGGCGATCTGCCGGACGGTGCGCAGGTGGGCCGGATGGTGGACCACGCCTGTGCGCGGCTGGGGGAGGCGGGGTATGAGCCGTACTACCTCTACCGGCAGAAATATATGTCCGGCGGCTTTGAGAACGTGGGCTGGGCACGGCCCGGCACAGGAAGTCTTTATAACCTTATCATGATGGAGGAGCTGGCTCCGGTCATCGCCATGGGCGCGGGCGGCTCTACCAAGCTCACCGGGCCGGACGGAGCCGTTCGGCGGAAGATCAATCCGAAATACCCGAAGGAATACATAGAAAGGATGGCACAGAATGGCATTTGATCTGGAGGATATCAACAGAGCGGCGGCCGATGACCCCGCCGGCCTCATCGCCGCGTGCGACGCGGCCTATAACAGGCGGATCGAGGCCACCGCCCGAAAGGTGATAGACAACCTGGCCCACAGCCCTATCGTTCTTTTGAGCGGCCCTTCCGGCAGCGGCAAGACCACCACGGCCATGAAGCTGCGGGACGAGCTGGCCCGCCAGGGCGTCAAGAGCTACAGCGTGTCCATGGACAACTACTTCCGGACCGTCAGGCCGGAGAGCGCGCCCCGAACGGAGACTGGGGAGCTGGATCTGGAGAGTCCCCTGTGTATGGATATGGAGCTTCTCAACGAGCACTTTTCCATGCTCAGCCGGGGGGAGCGTATCTTCGTGCCTAAATACGAATTTGCCCGACGGATGCGATCCATCGAACCCAGCATGTCTTTACGGCTGACGGAGAACGAGGTGGTGATCTTCGAGGGCATCCACGCGCTGAACACCATGATAACCGACGTGCACCCGGAGGCCTTCAAGCTCTATGTGAGCGCCCACTCTAACTTTGTGGACGACTCCGGCCACTATGCCTTCAAGGGCACCTGGCTGCGGCTGACCCGCCGGGTGGTCCGGGACCACCTGTTCCGGGGCAGCGACCCATGGGAAACTATGATGATGTGGGAGAACGTCCGGCACGGGGAGATACGGAACATCGACCCCTTCAAGGGGCAGGCGGATGTGCAGCTGGACACGGCCATGGGCTATGAGGTCTGCGTCATGCGGCAGCTGGCGGAGCCTCTGTTCGCCCAGGCGCCGGCGGATCTGCCCTATAAGGAGATATACGAGGTGGGGCCGGCCCTGGCCAACTTCGTGCCCATCGACCTGAAATATCTGCCCGCCGACGCTCTGCTCCGGGAATTTACCGGCGGCGGGATATACGATTATTGATAGAGCTGATATGGGCATGGAAATCGTTTAGGGCTTGCCGAAATAATGCTTGCATGGTCAAATAAAACCGTTTAAGGCGGGCTGGGGGGACCCCTGACCCGCCTTTTGGCGGCTTTCGTAGTTTTTTTCTTTTCAGAAGGGCGGCGTTGTGCTATAATAAATCATTCAATGTGTATACACA
>CAZVRP010000064.1:0-9945 GCA_964630255.1 uncultured Oscillospiraceae bacterium
GGCGGCATCGTGCTGCATCAGGGGCGCATCGCCGAGATGAAGACCGGCGAGGGCAAGACCTTGGTGGCTGTGCTCCCCAGTTACCTCAACGCCCTGGAGGGCCAAGGGGTCCATGTGGTCACGGTGAACGATTATCTGGCCCGGCGCGACAGCGAGTGGATGGGCAAGGTTCACCGCTTTCTTGGCCTGGAGGTGGGCCTGATCGTCCACGGCCTGACCCGGGAGGAGCGGCAGAGGGCCTATAACGCGGATATCACCTACGGCACCAACAATGAGCTGGGCTTCGACTATCTGCGGGACAATATGGCGCTCTATAAAAAGGACATGGTCCAACGAGGGCACTTTTTCGCCATCGTGGACGAGGTAGACTCCATCCTTATCGATGAGGCCCGCACACCCCTCATCATCTCCGGCCAAGGGGACGAGAGCACCGATATGTACCGTCAGGTGGACGATTTCGTCCGCCGTCTCCGCCGGGGGATAGTGGTTTCCATGGAGGAGCGGGAGGAGATCGAGACCGCCGACGAGGATGCCGACTATCTGGTGGATGAGAAGGCGCGCACCGCTACCCTCACCGCCCGGGGCATTGAAAAGGCGGAGCAGTATTTCGGCGTGGCCAATCTGTCCGACCTGGAGAACACCACCTTGAGCCACCACATCAACCAGGCCATCAAGGCCCACGGCGTCATGAGGCGGGATATCGACTATGTGGTAAAGGACAACGAGGTCATCATCGTTGACGAGTTTACGGGCCGGCTTATGCTGGGCCGCCGGTACTCCGAGGGTCTGCATCAGGCCATCGAGGCCAAGGAGAGCGTGGAGGTCCAGCGGGAGAATAAGACCCTTGCTACCATCACCTTCCAGAACTATTTCAGACTTTATGGCAAACTCTCCGGCATGACGGGCACCGCCCTCACCGAACAGGAGGAGTTCCAGTCCATCTATAACCTGGACATCGTGGAGATACCCACCAACAAGCCGGTGGCCCGTGTGGACCATCCGGATGTGGTATTCAAAAATGAGGCGGGGAAGGACCGGGCTATCATCCAGCAGATCATCGACTGCCGGGAAAAGGGGCAGCCCGTGCTGGTGGGCACGGTGAGCATCGAGAAGAGCGAGTATCTTTCCGGTCTTTTGAAGCGGCGGGGCGTCCAGCATAACGTGCTGAACGCCAAGCACCATGAGAAGGAAGCGGAGATCGTGGCCCAGGCAGGCAAACTGGGGGCCGTGACCATCGCCACCAACATGGCCGGACGCGGCACGGATATCATGCTGGGCGGCAACGCCGAGTATCTGGCCCGGCAGGATCTGAAAAAAGCCGGGTATGAGGAGTCTGTTATCGCCGAGGCAACGGGCTATGCTGAGACCGGGGACGAGACCATCCTTGAGGCTCGGAAACTGTTTGCTGAGCGCATGGCCGCCCACCGGCAGGTGACGGCCGCAGAGGCGGAGCAGGTCCGCGCCGCCGGCGGCCTCTTCATCCTGGGTACCGAGCGCCACGATGCCCGGCGTATCGATAACCAGCTCCGGGGCCGGTCCGGCCGCCAGGGAGACCCGGGGGAGAGCCGGTTTTTTATCGCTATGACCGATGACGTGATGCGCCTTTTCGGTTCTCAGCGGGTCATGGGCATGATGGACGCCCTGGGCCTGGATGAGGATACCCCCATTGACAATAAGATGCTCTCCAACGCTATCGAGCAGGCCCAGAAGACCGTGGAGAGCCGGAACTTCCAGGCCCGGAAGAGCACACTGGAATACGATGACGTGATGAACGTCCAGCGGAACATCATCTATGAGCAGCGCCGGAAGGTGCTGGACGGAGAGGATATCCGGGACTACGTCCACAACATGATAGCGGATGTGATACGCTCCGAGGTGACCAGCGGGCTGGGACATGTGGGCTATCCCGAGAGCCCGGAGCAGTTGGAGGAGGTGCTGGAGCCGTTCTATCAGACCTTCCTGACAAGAGGCCAGATCGCCGTGCCGGAGCGGGAGCTGTCCGCCCTCACAGCGGCGGAGCTCACCAGCAGGCTTCAAGGCATCGCCGATCAGGTCTATGCCCGCCGGGAGACGGAGTTTGGCCTGTTGCCCGACGGGACCCCCGTTATGCGAGAGCTGGAGCGGGTGGTGATGCTCCGGGTAGTGGACGAGTACTGGATGGAGCATATCGATGCCATGGACGATCTGCGCCAGGGCATCGGTCTGCGGGCCTATGGCAACATCAAGCCCATCGACGCCTACAAGCAGGAGGGCTTTGAGATGTTCGAGGCCATGGTGGAGGGCATCAAGTCCGAGGTGGTCCGCCGCCTGTATACCGTCCGGATTCGCAAGGAGCAGACCATCGAGCGCAAGGCGGCCGCCAAGGCCAATGTCAACCAGGTGGGCGGTGACGGCTCCGTCAAGAAGCAGCCGGTGAAAAGGGCCAAGAAGCCCGGCCGGAACGACCCCTGCCCCTGCGGCAAGTGGAAAGCCGACGGCAGCCGCCCCCTGAAATATAAAGAGTGCTGCGGCAGAAATGCTTGATCGCATGGAAGAAGTCAAGGTGATCAAATCAGAACTGCTCACATGTCCCCATGGGTTTTCCACCCGGACCGGCGGGGTGAGCGAGGGGATATTTGACAGCTTGAACCTGGCTTGGAACCGGGGAGACCGGCCGGAGAGCGTCCTGGAAAACTGGCGGCGCTTTGGCGCGGCGGCAGGCATCGATGCGACGCACACCGTCCACGGCCGGCAGAGCCATGGCGCCACCGTCCGAAGGGCCCGGAAGGGCGATGAGCACAGCCTTCTGACGCCGGCGCCCTGGCCCGAGGCGGACGGCTATGTGACCAATGAGCCGGGGCTGCCCCTGGTCATCTTTACAGCCGACTGCACGCCGCTGCTCATGCAGGACGCCCAGGTGGGCGTTGCCGCCGCAGTCCACTGCGGCTGGCGGAGCACGGTGGCGGACATCGAGAAAAACGCCGTGGAGGCCATGGCGGCTTTAGGCGCGGCGCCGGAGCGCATCCGGGCGGCCATCGGCCCTGGCATTCGGCAGTGCTGCTTTCAGACCGGACCGGAGGTGCCTGCGGCCATTGACACGCTGCTGGGCGGGGAGACGGAGGGGCTTTGCAGGCCGGATAAAACGGCGACGGGGAGGTTCCGGGTGGATCTGCCCGGCACGGTAAAGCGTCGGCTCATCCAGCTGGGGCTTTGCGCGGAAAATATTGACGATTTGGGTATATGCACCATGTGCCGTCCGGATCTGTTCTGGTCCCACCGGTCCATGGGCGCCGCCCGGGGCTCCCAGGCCAATATCATCATGCTATGAGACATACCGAGCTAAAAATCATACCGGCCTTGCTGGCGCTTTTCCTGCTTTTGCAGGGATGCGCCCTGGTATCGGAGGAGGAGCTGGACGAGATCGCCGCCGACGAGCCCCAGGTGGTCGTCGGCACCGGCATCGGCCAGGCTTTGGCGGAGACCTACAGAGGGGACGATGTGTTCTCCCTGAACAGTGTGTCCACCGATTCGTTCAATCCCTACCAGACCACCAGCGCCTGGAACCAGGTGGTGGGGATGCTGGTCTATGAAAACCTCGTTACAGCCGACCAGAACTTTACCGCCTCTCCCAATCTGGTGACCAAGTGGCAGACGGAGGATGGTATGAACTGGACCTTTTGGGTGGACACCACCCGCCGCTTCCACAGCGGCGGGGATATGACGTCCACCGACGCCGTCTATTCCATCCAGCAGGCCATGGGGTATGGCTACGGCGGGCGGTATGCGCGCCGCCTGTCCCATGTCCAGGCGGTATACGCCCTTGACGGAGAGAGCTTTCTCGTCACGCTGGACCAGCCCAATTACCGCTTCTATGAGCTTTTGAACATCCCCTGCATCGAGGCGGGAGACGCCTATGAGGATATGCCATCCGGCACCGGCCCCTATAAGTTCAACGGAAGCGGGACCGCCCTGGTGCTGGACCGAAACCATCCCATGGCCGATCAGATGCCTTTGCAGACCATCTATCTCAAGGAGTATACTGCGGCTGACGATATCCTCCAGGCCTTTGAGGATTCCTTTATCGACCTTGTCATCAATAATCCCACCGACATGGCGAACCTGGGCTATTCCAGCACCAATATAACCCGGTATGTGGACACCACCCATCTCCACTATCTGGGCTTCAACATGTACAGCCGCCTGTTCAGCCAGCCTCTGTATCGGATGCTGATGACCTATGCCATCGACCGGGACACCATCGTGTCCGACGCCATGCAGGGCGCGGCGGAGGCGACTACGGTGCCCATCCATCCCAACAGCCCCGTGTACCCTGCGGAGCTGGCCGGAAATCTTCGGTACAACTGGGATGCCTTCGTCAATGGGCTGAGCAATGCCGGCGCGGCGGATGTGGACTATGACGGCGCGCTGGAGTTCGGCGGCGTGAAGATGTCCGTCAACTTCATCGTCTGCTCCGACAGCTCCGCCAAGGTGGCGGCGGCCCGCCAGATCACCAATCAGCTCCAGAGCGCGGGCTTTTCCGTGAGCCTGCGGGAGCTGGCCTATGATGACTATGTACAGGCGCTGGAGAATGGGAACTTCGACATATATTACGGCGAGGTACGCCTGTGCGACGACTGGGATATCAGCACGCTGGTGAATGCCAACGGCGAACTAAATTACGGAAATGCCTCGGACCAGACCCTGACGAACTATATCCAGAGCTTCCTGGGCAGTACGGAGGATACGCTGGCCATGAATACGGAGCAGATGTGCCAATACCTGGCGCAGGTCGCGCCCATCGTGCCGATCTGCTTTGAGAAGAGCCAGGTGCTGTACCATCGGGGCGTGCTGTCCGGACTGGACCCCACGCAGGACAATCTGTTTTACAATATGCAGAACTGGACCTTGGACCTGAGTTGAGCATACCATATAAATTAAGACGCGACATAGACGTAAGACACGACAGCGGCTGCGGCCGGCTGAGAGAAATACAAGGACGGGGGATAAAGGACCATGACAGATCGGGAGCTTCTCAATATGGCGCGGGAGGCGGCGCAAAACGCTTATGTGCCCTATTCCCATTTTCCCGTAGGCGCGGCGCTGGAGTGCGCCGATGGATCGGTGTTCACCGGTTGCAACGTCGAAAACGCGGCGCTGGGTTCCACCATCTGCGCTGAGCGCACCGCTGTGGTCAAGGCGGTCAGCGAGGGACGGCGGAAGTTTCTTCGCATCGCTATCTATGGGGAGGGAGAGAACTACTGCATGCCCTGTGGGGCATGCCGGCAGGTGCTGGGCGAGTTTGCCGGCCGGGGGGATATGGAGGTGCTGTGCACCCGCTCCGGCGGCCGGTATGTGAGCTATCGGTTAAGTCAATTGTTGCCTCATCCCTTTGAGATATAGGCCTTGTCTCGTTTGAATGCCTGTATTCAAACGAGTGGGATGCAGGCGCGGAGCCCGCAGTGATGACGTTATGTTAAGGAACACCCGGGAAAGTGGATAAGAAATTTGGAAATGCCCGGAAATTACGATAAAAACGAGAAATTCCCCCTTGACAGCAGGGGGGGATTTTGCTATTTTATTAAAGCGCGCTGCCCCGGCGGGGGTGTTGCGCCATGCGTTGAACCGCGAGATTGCGCCGACGGGCGGGAACTCGCGGGGAGCAAGTCCGGGGGCTGGCGAACCGGCCCTGGAATCGGGCGGAATCGGCTTTTTCCACCGCGTATATCGTCTGGACCGAGCACCGGCGCTGCCGGTATGTTTTTTGGAACAGAGCCTGATACGCACGGAACGGTGTACAGAAAAAGACGGATACCGTGCGAGAACACGTAAAACTCGTACAAAATTATGGAGGAACATCAATGGCGTCTAAGAAAATGATCCGCATCCGCCTCAAGGCCTATGACCATCAGCTGATCGACAAGGCCGCCGAGACGATCGTGGAGACCGCGAAGCGCACGGAAGCCCGTGTCTCCGGCCCCATCCCCCTGCCCACCCGGAAAGAGGTGGTCACCATCCTGCGCGCCGTCCACAAATATAAGGACAGCCGGGAGCAGTTTGAGCGCCGCACCCACAAGCGCCTCATCGATATTGTGAACCCCACCCAGAAGACGGTGGAGGCCCTGATGAGCCTGGAGCTGCCTGCGGGCGTGGAGATCGAGATCAAGCTGTAAGATATTAAGTCAAGATCTCTTATTTATATCTGGTTTATCTTAGTTTATCAGCACAACCACAGTCTGCCGCTGAGCAGACGGGTCATGTTGCGCGGCTGCCGTTACCGGCCGCTCAACCAATAACCGAAGGAGGAAAACAATGAAGAAAGCCATCATCGGCAAAAAGATCGGGATGACCCAGATCTTTGACGAGACGGGCAAAGTCGTTCCTGTTACGGTCATCGAGGCCGGCCCCTGCGTGGTCGCCCAGAAGAAGACCGAGGAAAAGGAGGGCTATGATTCCGTCCAGCTCGGTTTTGAGGACATCGCCGAGAAGAAGCTCACCAGGCCGGAGAAGGGCCACCTGGACAAGGCCGGCGTTGAGCCGAAGAAGCATCTGCACGAATTCCGCCTGGATGACTGCGACGAGCTGAACGTCGGAGACATCTTAAAGGCAGACGTATTCGCCGAGGGCGACCATGTGGACGTCACCGGCGTGAGCAAGGGCAAGGGCTATGCCGGCGTCATCAAGCGCTGGGGCGCCCAGCGTACCCCCACCAGCCACGGCGGCGGCCCTGTCCACCGTCACGCTGGCTCCATGGGCTCCTCCACCGATCCCTCCCGTATCTTCAAGGGTAAGATCGGCGCCGGCCACATGGGCGTTGAGCAGGTCACGGTCCAGAATCTGGACGTGGTCAAGGTGGATCCGGAGATGAACATGATCGTGCTGCGCGGCGCGGTCCCCGGCCCCAAGGGCGGCATCGTTTACATCAAGTCCACCGTCAAGAAGATCGCCGAGAAGCACACGGCTGCCGCCGTCAGCGTCAACCCGCAGAAGGCTTCCGGGCGCAACCCGCAGAAAGCCTCTGCGCGTAACCGCTGATAGAAAGGAGAGATCGATATGCCTAAAGCGAAATTGGTCAATATGGCCGGCGAGCAGATCGGCGAGTACGAGCTCTCTGAGGCCGTTTTCGGCATCGAGCCGAATACCGCTGTTCTGCATTCCAGCGTAGTGAACTACCTTGCCAACCAGCGTCAGGGCACCCAGAGCGCGCTGACCAAGGGCGAGGTCTCCTACACCACCAAGAAGCCCTGGCGTCAGAAAGGCACCGGCCGGGCCCGCGCAGGCTATGCCGGCTCCCCGGTGTGGCGTCACGGCGGCGTGGCTTTTGCCCCTAAGCCCCGGGATTACGGCTACTCCCTCACCAAGAAGACCAAGCGCCTCGCCCTAAAGAGCGCCCTGTCCAGCAAGGCGGCCGATGAGGCCGTGATCGTTGTGGACGGTCTGCACATGGACGAGATCAAGACCAAGGCTTTCAAGAGCTTCCTGGACAAGGCCGGCATCGCCGGCAAGGCCCTGGTCATCACGGAGAATGTGGATGAAACCGTGCTGAAGTCCGCCCGGAACATCGCCGGCGTGTCCGTCACCACCGCCACCATCCTCTCTCCCTACACGATCCTCTGCGGCGGCACCCTTGTGGTGGACAAAGCGGCGGTTCAGAAGATCGAGGAGGTGTTCGCCTGATGAAATCCGCTTATGATGTGATTATCAGCCCGGTCATCACCGAGCAGTCCATGGAGGATCTGGACATCAAGAAGTACGCCTTCAAGGTGGCCAAGGACGCCAACAAGATCGAGATCAAAAAGGCGGTCGAGGAGATCTTCGGCGTGACCGTCATCAAGGTGACCACGACCCACATGCGCGGCAAGACCCGCCGCCAGGGCCGCTTCCCCGAGGGGAAGAGCGCCAGCTGGAAAAAGGCGGTCGTGAAGCTCTCCGCCGATTCGAAGAACATCGAGATCTTCGAAGGCATGGCGTAAGGGAGGAAGAAAAATGGCTATTAAAACTTACAAGCCCGTAACGCCGTCGCGCCGTCACATGACCGTGTCCGGCTTCGAGGGCGTCGACAAGCATGTCCGCCCCGAGCGGACCCTGACGGAGACCGTCAAGAATCATGCCGGCCGCAACAGCTACGGCCGTATCACTGTCCGCCAGCACGGCGGCGGCAACAAGAAGAAGTACCGTGTGATCGACTGGAAGCGGAACCGTGAAGGCGAGGCCGCCACCGTTCTCCGCCTGGAGTACGATCCAAACCGCTCCGCGTTCATTGCCCTGACCCAGTATGCCGATGGTCAGAAGACCTATATTCTGGCCCCTGTGGGCTTGAAAGCCGGCGACGCTGTGGAGTCCGGCCCCAGTGCCGATATCAAGCCCGGCAACTGTCTGCCTCTGGCCAACATCCCCGTGGGTACCGTTATCCACAATATTGAGATGTATCCCGGCAAGGGCGCTCAGCTTGTTCGCTCTGCGGGCAACGCCGCCCAGCTGATGGCCAAGGAGGGCGCTATGGCCACTGTCCGTTTGCCCTCCGGCGAGATGCGCAAGATCCGCCTGGAGTGCAAAGCCACCGTGGGCCAGGTGGGCAATACCGACCATGCCAACGTGTCTATCGGTAAGGCCGGCCGCCGCCGCCACATGGGCTGGCGGCCCGCCGTCCGCGGCTCCGTGATGAACCCTGTGGACCACCCCCACGGCGGCGGCGAGGGCAAGAGCCCCATCGGCCGTCCCGGCCCTGTGACTCCTTGGGGCAAGCCCACGCTCGGCTACAAGACGCGCAAGAAGAAGAACGCTTCCGACAAGTTCATCGTCAAGCGCCGCAACGCCAAATAAGGAGGGAAGAACATGTCAAGAAGCATCAAGAAGGGCCCGTTCGCCGCTCCCGAGCTTTTAAAGCGCGTGGAGGAGCTGAACAAGACGGGCGAAAAGAAGGTCCTGAAGACCTGGAGCCGCGCTTCCACCATTTTCCCGTCCTTCGTCGGCCACACCATCGCCGTCCACGACGGACGCCGCCATGTTCCCGTATATATCACCGAGGATATGGTGGGCCACAAGCTGGGCGAATTCGCTCCTACGCGTACCTTCCGGGGCCACGCGGGCAGCAAGACCAAGTAAGGGGGAGCCGATATGGAAGCGACAGCAAAAGCGAAGTATATACGCATCTCTCCCCGTAAGGTGCAGATCGTGTGCGAGCTGATCAAGGGCAAGGATACCAAGTATGCCGAGGCGATCCTCCGCGCCACGCCCAAGGCTGCCAGCGAGCCGCTGATGAAGCTGCTCAAGAGCGCCTGCGCCAACGCGGAGAACAACTATGAGATGGACCCCGACAACCTGGTGATCACCGAGTGCATCGCCACTGCCGGCCCCATCCTCAAGCGCGGTCAACCCCGCGCCCACGGCCGGATGTACCGCATCAACAAGCGCACCAGCCACATCACCCTGACCGTGGCTGAGAAGGAATAAGGGAGGAGGCAGAGCAAATGGGACAGAAAGTTCATCCCCACGGCATGCGCGTGGGCGTCATCAAAGACTGGGATTCTCGCTGGTATGCCCGCGCCGATAAGGTGGGCGACCTGATCGTTGAGGACTACAAGATCCGCAATTTCCTGAAGAAGACCCTTTATTCCGCCGGCGTCCCCACCATTGAGATCGAGCGTGACAGCGCCAAGGTCCGCATCTTCATCCACTGCTCCCGGCCCGGCGTCGTGATCGGCAAGGGCGGCGCGGAGATCGAGCGTCTGCGCCTGGAGGTGGAGAAGATGATCGGCAAGCCCGTCGCCCTGTCCATCGTGGAGGTCCGCACCCCCGATACCAACGCCCAGCTGGTGGCGGAGAACATCGCCAGTCAGCTGGAGAAGCGCATCGGTTTCCGCCGGGCCATGAAAAACGCCATCGGCCGCGCCATGCGCATGGGCGCCAAGGGTATCAAGGTCATGTGCGCCGGCCGCCTGGGCGGCGCTGAGATCGCCCGCTCTGAGA
>CAZVRP010000065.1:0-9784 GCA_964630255.1 uncultured Oscillospiraceae bacterium
CTATTCTTTGCGGATGGGATATACATTTGATGTTTTTTGTGGTATAATTTATTAACTGGGCTTTATACAAAGCCGTGGTTTACCCCAGCGGAAATAATGTCAAGGCTTTTATGGAGATTCCCGGAGGAGCTTTTTGTGAACGTACTGCGCAAGATCACCGATCAACTCAATCGATTCAGAGCCTGGCTGCATTCCCGGAAGGTCAGAAAGGTCCGCCGCGCCACGGGCGCCGTGGTGGATACCGCTGCCGCCGGGACAGGCTTCGTGCTGCGCCTTGGCGTGAAGATCGTCCTCACGATCTTTCTGGTGTTCATCACCACCGGCCTGCTCCTGGTGTGTATCTTCTCCATGTATGTGAAAACATGTCTGACGGAGGAGCAGCTGAATCTCACCATGGAGGAGATGACCACCTCCCTGTCCAGCCATATCCTGGTGGAGAGCAGTCCTGGTAGCAATGACTGGCAGGAAGTGGCTACCCTCTATGCCGACGAAAACCGTATCTGGGCGGATTATGAGGAGATCCCGCAGTATTTAGAGTATGCGGCCGTGGCCATCGAGGACTCCCGGTTCTATACCCATAAGGGCGTGGACTGGTTTCGAACCGTGTACGCCTTCGGAAATATGTTCCTAGGTATGCGGGACACCTTTGGCGGCTCCACCATCACCCAGCAGCTTATCAAGAACCTCACCGGCAAGGATGACGCCACCGTCCAGCGAAAGCTCCTGGAGATATTCCAGGCCCTGGAATTTGAAAAGCAATATACTAAGCAAGAGATCATCACCATGTATCTCAACGAAATATACCTGGGCGAGCGGTGCTATGGCGTACGCGCGGCGGCCAGAGAGTATTTCGATAAGGAATTGTCCGAGCTGACCCTGGCCGAGTGCGCGGGCCTCATCGGCATCACCAACAACCCCTCCCTCTATGACCCCTATCTTGGTGAAAACTCCCGGGAGCGGTATCTCAACCGCCGGAACACCATCCTCTTTGAGATGTACGATCAGGGCTACATCTCCTACGAGGAATACCGGACGGCGGCGGATGAGGAGCTCCACCTCCAGCGGGCGGAGGGCGAAGAACGGGTAGACGCGCCCAATTCCTACTATATCGACTCCCTGATATACGACGTAGTGGACGACCTGGCCGAGGTTCGGAACATCAGCGAGGACGCCGCCTGGCGCCTGCTGTATAACGGAGGCTATAATGTATACGCCTGCATGGACCCGGATATCCAGAGCATCGTTGACAGCGTATACCAAAACGTTAGCAATCTGCCCCAGCCCTACCGCAGCTCCAGCCAGCAGTTGAACTCCGCCATCGTCATCATGGACCCCTATACCGGTGACATCGTGGCCCTGGCCGGCGGCACAGGCGCCAAGACCAGCAGCTTTACCAACAACTATGCCACCGAGCTGCGCCGGCCTCCCGGCTCCTCCTTCAAGCCGGTCGCCGTGTACGGCCCGGCCCTGGACTTGGGACTCATCACCGCCGACGAACAGTTCAACGATACCGCCAACCTCACGCTGAATGGCATCTCCAACTGGTATCCCCGCAACTCCGGCAACGTATACAGCGGCTGGATCACCGTCCGATACGCCGTCATGATGTCCCGCAACACCATCGCCGCCCAAGTGCTGGACCGGCTCGGGCTGCAGTCCTCTTGGGATTATCTGACGAATCACTTCGGCTTCACTTCCCTGGTCCGCGATTACCTGGATCCCAACACGGGCCAGGTTGTGACGGACTATGCCTACGCGCCCCTGGCCCTGGGCCAGCTGTCCTACGGCGTGACCGTCCTGGAGATGGCCCAGGCTTACACCGCCTTTGTCAACGACGGCGTGATGAGCTACGGTCGTACCTATTCCCTCGTCACAGACAGCGATGGCAACGTGATCCTGGACAATCCGACCCAACACGTGGTGTCCCTCAAGGCCAACACAGCCAGGACGATGACCAGCATCCTCCATGATACCGTGACAGACGGCCTGGGCAGCGCCGCCAATTTCAGTTCCACTGCTGTGGCCGGCAAAACCGGCACCACATCGGACGATAAGGACCGTTATTTTGTTGGCTATACCCGGTATTATACATGCGCCGTCTGGACAGGATACGATACCCCGGAAACAATGTACTTTTATTCCAATCCCGCCGCCCAGATCTTCCGCACCGTTATGAGCCAGATCCATGCCGGGCTGGAATACTGGTCTTTCGAGACGCCTTCGGCCGGCACTGCCGCGAACATCTTCACCGAAGCCACCAGCACACCAAGCCCCACTGATACGCCGCAGCCAACCGACACACCGACGCCTTCGGCCACCGCAGATCAGCCCCAGCACGAGGCGCCGCCCGCCTTTACCGAACCGGAACCTGTGGCTACCGAGGTCCCCGCAGCCACTGACCCGCCCGCAGCCGCCGAGACCCCGGCAGCCACCGAGATCCCGGCAGCTACCGACCCTCCCGCGGCCACCGAGCCGCCCCAGGAACCGGATGTGCCCCCTCTGGGATGACCCAAAGGGCCCTAAAAGTATAGATGGTTACAAATTAGATACAGGCCGCAAATATCCGCTTTCTCCCGTCTCTTTCTTTTTGTTCCGGGAAAAAGCGGATATTTTTCAAAAAAAGACAATCTTTTCTGTTGACATATCAGAAACAACATGTTACAATTTAGTAACAGAAATCTAGGGAGGCGTTCGTATTGGCAGAACAAAAACCGGTGGCCTTGCAATATAAGGGCCATCCCCTGCGCCGGAAGGACAATTTGATTTATTTCGGCAGCATGGCGGACAAATATATTATCATGCTCCAGATCCTGGACACCAAGAAGATCAAGGACCTGGACGTTGCGACCAAGGTCTCTGTGCAGCTGCAGTTGACGGATCCAGATCTGAAAAGCCGGGATAGAGTGGTCAAAAAGAGTGAAAAGGACAGCTTGTATGCTGCCATGGACGTTGCGTCCGTGTGGCTGGAGCGGGCACTGGCCACACGTTGATATGATGCGCCATATCCCTATTGCAGCACCTGCTTCTACAGCGCCCGCCGGGCAGCAAGACAGACTGAAAACAAGCGCAAAACGGTTCGCCATCGGCGGGCCGTTTATGTTATACTGAGTATGATGCCGTCCCCTGGCAGAAACACAGACTTCATGATTTTTACCGGGGGATAGCATGATATTGTATGTTTATCAGGAGGACCTATGGACAGTCTGATATTCAGCCTGAACGGCACAATGCCGGTATTTTTGATGCTGCTGCTGGGAATGCTCTTCCGGCGGCTAGGCTGGTTTGATCAGACTCTGGCGGAGAAGACGAATCAATTTGTGTTTCGCGTACCCCTGCCGGTGCTGGTGTTCAGCGACCTGGCCACGGTGGACTTCGCCGCCGCCTGGAACGGGAGGTTCGTCCTGTTCTGCTTCGGGGCCACCCTGGCCTCCATCGCTTTATCCTGGGTCCTGTCCCATGTCTGGCGGGACAGAAGCATCCGGGGCGAGTTCATCCAGGCCAGCTACCGCTCCAGCGCCTCTCTGCTGGGGGCGGCTTTCATCCAGAACCTCTACGGCTCCACCGGTATGGCTCCGCTCATGATGATCGGCAGCGTGCCCCTGTATAACATCATGGCGGTGGTGGTGCTTTCCGCCTCCCGGGAGGATGGCGCCGGCCTGGACCGGCGGCGGCTGGGCCGGACGGTCCGGGGTATTATCACCAATCCCATCCTCATCGGTATCGCGGCGGGGTTGGTCTGGTCGGCGCTTGGCATCCCCATGCCGGCCATTTTGGGCAAGACCGTCTCCAGCCTGGGGGCCGTGGCCACCCCAATGGGACTCATGGCCATGGGGGCATCCTTCGATCTCAGAGCGGCGATGGGACAGACCAAACCTGCCGTGACGGCGGCGTTCATGAAGCTCATAGGCTTTTGCGCCATCTGGCTGCCCATAGCCGTCGCCCTGGGCTTCCGGGGACAGGATCTGGTGGCCATTCTGGTCATGCTGGGCTCCGCCACCACGGTCAGCAGCTTTGTCATGGCTACCGCAATGGGCCACAACGGGACCCTATCCGCCAGCGCCGTCATGCTCACCACCCTGCTCAGCGCCTTCACCCTCACCGGCTGGCTATGGCTTTTGCGGGCAACGGGGCTTATATGACGGTTGATTTTTCCTCCGGAGAATGGTAATATTACACTTCGTATGGAATTATAAGGAAAACAGGTGATTTTATGGCCGATCTGAGAAAAGAGATCAACCGCCGCCGGACTTTTGCCATCATCTCCCACCCGGACGCAGGCAAAACCACCCTGACGGAAAAGCTGCTCCTGTACGGGGGTGCCATCCAGCTGGCCGGGGCAGTGAAGGGGAAAGCGTCCGCCCGGCACGCGGTGAGCGACTGGATGGAGCTGGAAAAACAGCGGGGCATCTCCATCACCTCATCCGTCATGCAGTTCGAGTATGACGGCTACTGTATCAACATCCTGGACACCCCGGGCCACCAGGACTTCTCCGAGGACACCTACCGCACCCTCATGGCTGCGGACAGCGCTGTGATGGTCATTGACGCGGCCAAGGGCATCGAGCCCCAGACCCGGAAGCTCTTTAAGGTCTGCGCCATGCGGCACATCCCTATCTTTACATTCATCAACAAGCTGGATCGGGAGGCTCGCAGTCCTTATGACCTCATGGAGCAGCTGGAAAACGAATTCGGCATCGGTACCTATCCTATGAACTGGCCCATCGGCTGCGGCCGGGATTTCAAGGGCGTATACGACCGCACCGCCGGCAAGCTCCTCTCCTTCGGGGAGCAGCACCGGGGATCCAGCCGCATCCAGGCGGAGGAGGTGGGACTGGACGACGCCGCCCGGCTGGATGAGCTGCTGGGCCAGACCCTCCGCCAGACCCTGGAGACGGACATCGAGCTGCTGGACGGGGCGGGCTATGAGTTCGACCTGGATAAGATACATCGTGGCGAGCTGAGCCCGGTGTTCTTTGGCTCCGCCCTGACCAACTTTGGCGTGGAGCAGTTTTTAAAGAGCTTTCTTGAAATCACCACCCCGCCTCTGCCCAGACAGGCAGCAGAGGGGACCGTGGACCCATTTGAGGACAGCTTTTCCGCCTTTGTGTTTAAGATCCAGGCCAACATGAACAAGGCCCACCGGGACCGGATCGCCTTCATGCGGGTGTGCTCCGGCCGGTTTCAGCGGGACGCGGAATACTACCACGTCCAGGGCAATAAAGTCCTGCGGCTGGCCCAACCTCAGCAGATGATGGCGGAGAACCGCCAGATCATCGACGAGGCCTACGCCGGGGACATCATCGGTATCTTTGATCCGGGCGTCTTCGCCATCGGGGACACGGTGTGCGACAAGGGACGGAAAATCACCTATGAGGGCATCCCCACCTTTGCCCCGGAGATATTCGCCGCAGTGGAGCGCATCGACACCATGAAGCGCAAGCAGTTTGAGAAGGGTATGATGGAGATTGCCCAGGAGGGTGCCATCCAGATATTCCACGCCCCCGGCAGCGGCCTGGAGGAGGTCATTGTGGGGGTGGTGGGCGTGCTCCAGCTGGAGGTGCTGGAATACCGGCTCAAGACGGAGTACGGCGTGGACGTGCGCCGCCGGGGCCTGCCCTATCAGTTCATCCGCTGGGTGGAAAACACCGACATGGATCTGAGCCGCCTCAATCTGGGCACCGACTCACGGTGGGTCCAGGATTTCCGGGGCAACGATCTGCTGGTCTTTGGCGGCCAGTGGTCCATCCGCTGGGCGGAAGAGAAGAACCCAGGATTGATATTGAGGGAATTCAAGCAAAACTGAAACCCGGCGCCCGGGGCGGATGGATATTTTATTTCTCTATATCTCCCAGGTACCACCCGGAGATGCCGTCCTTTTTGCACTGCCAGCCGCGGCTGGTCTTCCGCACCAGACTGATCTCATCCCCGGCCTCCAGGGGCAGCAGATAGTCCGTGCAGTCGTTTACCGTGGCCACGCGCCCTACCCGGGAGAGGACATTCTCATTGAGCACATCCATCTCATAGCCCGTACGTATATGGCGGCAGCGGGAGAACTCCGGTCCTTCGGCCAATATCTCCACCTCGTTGTCCCCATGGCGGATGTACCAGTGGCGGTCGTTGGCCTTTTGGGCCATCTTCACCCGGGCGGTGGGGAAGCGGTCGTAGCTGACCCAGGTCATATCCGGCAGCATAAAAGCATTCAGCTGCCCGTCGTCCTTCACCACGCATCCCCCGTCGATGCTGATAAGCTTCAGGTCCCTGTCGATGATGGGACGGGCATCGGTGATGTCCTCATGGTACAGCACCAGCGGCCAGTGGCCCACAACTGTCCATTTTTCATGGGGCTTGGCCACGGTTCGGTAGGCGTCCAGCTTCATGCACGCAAAGCCGCCTTTTTCCGGCACATAGCCTCCGTGGACGAAGACATAATCCTCTGTCTCGATGATCTGGGGCAAGGCCCGGAGAAAATCCAGCTCCGGCTCAAAATGTGCCCGCACAGCGGCTTTTGCGGCCTTCAGGTCCATGTCCGGGGATATGCCAACGTCCAGTTCATGGAGCATCTGGGCGATGATACCGTCCCCCCAGCCCTTGTTCCTTCCCACCAGATAGCGGATATAAAAAGCGTCCATATCCGGATCGTCCGGCCGGTCGCAGAAGTCCTGCCAGAAATCGCAATTGCCGCAGATTGTGTGGACCTCATAACGCTTTTCAAGCTCCATCACCCACCGGAGAGTGCCCAGGGGGTCGGGACCCTTTTCCAGCAGGTCCCCCACGATGATGAGCACGTCCCGCTCCGTCAGGGCGCATTTTTTCAGAACGCCCTGCAGATAAGGCAGATTCCCGTGGATGTCCGACACCGCGACGATCCGCCGCCCCGGCGCTATGTGCAGGCGCTCTACCACCGGCGGGGCCGTCAGACGGTCAAAGCCTGGTTTCATGGCAGGGTCCACACGCGCTGGGCGATGTCCATCTCCATGAGGAACAGCGGGCCGCCCACGCCATTTATCTCGCCCAGGCGGCGGAAGCCGCATTTTTCATAGAAGCCCAAGGCGGCCTTGTTGGTCTGGGACACGTGCAGCCGCAGTGTCCGGCGGCCCTGGCGGCGGAAATAGGACACCGCGTGGCCGATGAGCTGCCCGCCCATCCGGCGGCCCCGGAACGGCGGCTCCACCCATAGCAGGCTGATCCACCCGGCGCCTCCCTCCCGGCCCCGGTCTGGGTCCAGCTCTATGAGTCCGGCAAATTCCTCCTGGGCGTACATCTTTACAAGGCACTGGGGATCGGCCCCGGCGTGCTCCATCGCCGAGTGGAGGTACAGCAGCGGGGCATAGCCCTTCAACGAGCCGTGGCTGGCCATCCAGGTCTGGCTGTAGCATGTGGAGTAGAGGGCCTCCTCCTGCCGCAGGTCCAGGGGCATGAACCAGTTGTCTTCCTTTTTGCCGTCCGGGTTTTTCAATACCCCCTGGCGGGCGAAGGTGCTCAGCGTATCACCCAGATGGGAGCTATCGTTATACCAGTCGATGGAGAGGACCCCATCCTCCGCCGTCAGCAGGGACACGGCGGTGTTGTCGCCGTACGGGAGGGAAGATATCCGCTCAGAGGGGATGCCCTTCAGCTTGCACAGCAGCGACCGGATGGCCAGACCGTGGGATACCACCGCGACGGTCTTGCCTGGGTATGCCTCCGCCAGCTCCAGCAGCGCCGCCTCGATCCGCGCCGGGACGGCCATATAGTCCTCCCCGCCGGGTACATGCCACCGGGCGGGGTCGGAGGAGAAATAGACCATCTGCTCCGGCCACTCCCGCTCCAGTTCGCCCCAGGGCCGGTCCTCCCATTCGCCCATGCCAATCTCCCGCAGGCGGGGCGTGGTATGCAAGGTCAGGTCCGGATGATATTTTAAAATGGCCGTGGCAGTGGAGGCGGCCCGGTTTAGGTCGCTGGACCACAGCGCGTCGATATGTATCCCGCGAAACCGCTCTGCCAGAGCGGCAATCTGACGCCGGCCCAGCTGGGTGACGTTGGCGTTGTACTGACCCTGTGACCGGCGGTACAGATTTCCCTCCGCCTCGGCATGGCGTATAAGATAGAGCTTGGTCATCCTTGTTCCTTCCCGCAAAAACGTGTATAATAATGGTGCTATGCTGATCGTTGCATCTATTTTACAACAATCCCGGCGCTTTCACAAGGGGAACTAGGGATGAAAAAGCTGGACAACAACACCCGCAGGCCTCGGCGGGGCGTGGTCCTCTCCGGGGCCTACGGCATGGACAACGCCGGCGACGACGCCATCTTGGCCGCCATCATCGCTGAACTGCGGCGGCTGGATCGGGACATTCCCGTCACGGTCATCGCCCGCCGCCCCAAAAGGACGGCCCGGCGCTTCGGTGTGGCCGCGGTGGGCAGACTGAACATTCCTGGCTGGCTGCGGGCCATGGGCCGGGCCAAACTGTTTCTCAGCGGGGGCGGGAGCCTTTTGCAGAATGCGACCAGCCGCCGGAGCCTCTGGTTTTATCTGGCGGCCATCCGCCTGGCCAAAGCCAGAGGCTGCGGCGTGGCCCTGTACGGCTGCGGCATCGGCCCTGTTCGCGGGGAGCGGGTCCGCCGGGCCGTAGCGGACTGCTTGAACAGGTGCGCGGACGCGGCCGCTCTCCGGGACGGGGATAGCCTGGAGCTGCTTCGCTCCCTGGGGGTGGACAGGCCCCGCCTGCTCCTGTCCGCCGACCCCGTCCTGGGCATGGACCCCGTTCCCGGGGACCGGGAGCGGCGAGCCGGCTTCATCCTCCGGTCCTGGCCGGGCTTCTGGAACCGTGTTCCCGCTTTCGCCCGGGCCGCCCGGTATGTCTGGGAGCGGTACCGGCTTCCGCCGGTGTTCATCTGCCTGGCCCCCGGGGACCGGGATGCGGTCCGTTCCGTATGCGCGGAGCTGGGAGATGTGCCCTATGCCGTTACTTCCGACGCCCGGCGGACCGGCCGGATGGGCCTTGTGCTGTCCATGCGCCTGCACGGGCTGATATTCGCCCTCCGGGACGGGGCCCCCGCCGCCGGGGTGAGCTATGACCCCAAGGTGGACACCTTCTGCCGGGAGGCGGGCCTGCCGGTCCTTTCTTTGGCGGATGTGACGGAGGAAGGCCTCCGCCGCCTGATCGATGATGCCGCCCATCTGGACGGAGAGGCCCTCTCCGCCGCGGCCCGCACCCTCCGGGAGAGGGAGCGGGTAAATCTGCAGACCGCCGCCGAGCTTCTGGCGCAGGAGCTATAAACGCCGTCTGCTTTGCCGTTGGACCCGGATGGTTTTCCGGTATGATAGTGGATATGCGCTGCGCCAGCGATGCGCGTATGCCAGGTCTCCCTTTGCCGTGAAGCGGCAAAGGGAGACCTGTTTTGGGATTGCCCCCGCACAACCCGTTCCGCTGGGTCCGTGCGGGGTTTCTGTCATAAGACAGGGCGATGCTTTTGCTTAAAAAACGATCGTATCGTCCGCGAAAGTATAGCCATCGCGGCTGTTTCCTCCGGTAATCACCGTGACTGTAACAGAGGCGATCTGCTCTGTGTCGATGATTCGGTTGAAGCAGCAGCCAACGCTGCCGTCCATCCGGCTCGCATAATAGGTGGTGTTGTCCACAGGGGAGTCGCCGCCTTTAAACACCACATATTCGCTGCCGTCTGCCATGGTGACGGTGAAGCTGTCGATGCAGTCTATCAGCGACAGTTCTGCCCAGTCACTCGCTTCGGCAATGCTGGCCCCCATGGGGGAAACGGACACAGTTACATACTGTCCTTCGGC
>CAZVRP010000066.1:0-9552 GCA_964630255.1 uncultured Oscillospiraceae bacterium
TGCCCCAGCTTCACACGAGGCAGGTTTGCCTTCGACTTCTGCGACACCGGCAAGATCTGCCCTTTGGCCCGGATGTACACCCTGGGCAGCGGCTTTATCCCCTCTCCCAACCACGCCGGCGGCCTGCGCTTCCATGGCATGAGTCCCATCCTGAGCCAGCTCTATCACGACGGCTGCATGGAGGCCGTGGCAGTGGAGCAGACCAGCGTGTTCCAGGCGGCAGAGCAGTTCGCCCGGACCGAGGGCATCCTCCCCGCGCCGGAGAGCAGTCACGCCATCAAGGTAGCCATCGATGAGGCTCTCAAGTGCAAGCAGACCGGCGAGGAGAAGACCATCGTCTTCGGCCTGACCGGCACCGGTTACTTTGATATGGTCGCCTATGAGTCCTTCCACGACGGGAAGATGACCGACTATATCCCCACCGATGAGGACCTGGCTGCGGGCTTTGCAAGCCTGCCCTCCGTTCCCGAATATGAGTAAAACGCGTCAAAAATAAACACTGGGGAAGGGACTCTACGGTCCCTTTCCCATTTGGTGCTTCTGCCCCGGAGGAATCTTTTATGTCATTATCTGTGATCTGGTCGCTGGTCCAGACAGCCCTGGAGCTGGGTATGATCTGCTCGCTGACCGTATTGGCCTTGTTTTTGAGCTACTCCATGCTGAACGTGTGCGACCTCTCTACCGACGGCTGCTTCACGTTGGGGGCCGCCGTGGGGGCCGTGGTCGCCATTGCCGGCCACCCGTACCTCTCTATCCCTGCCGCCATGGCCGCCGGGATGCTGTCCGGATTCGTCACCGCCGTGCTTCAGACCCGCATGGGCATCGACAGCCTGCTGGCGGGCATCATCGTGAACACCGCTCTTTACTCCATCAACATCGCCGTCATGGGCAGATCGTCCCTTCTGAACATGAACAAGACCGTCACGGTCTTCACCAAGATGCGAGGCCTGCTGGACGGCACCTTTCTGGCCAGTCAGTTCGAGCTGGTGGTGGCGGTGATCGCGGTGGCGCTGGTGATCGTGTTTCTGGCGCTGTTTCTGCGCACCAGGCTGGGCCTGGCCATCCGGGCCACCGGCAACAACCCGGATATGGTCCGCTCCTCCTCCATCAACCCGGTGTTCACCACCACCGTGGGCCTGTGCGTGTCCAACGCCTTCACGGGCCTGTCCGGATGCTTACTGGCCCAGAGTCAGAAATCTGTGAACATCGACATCGGCTCCGGCATGGTCACCATCGCCTTAGCCAGCCTGCTCATCGGCCAGACCTTTATGGGCAAGGGCTCCATCGCCAAAAGGGCTGTGGGCGTGGTCATCGGCTCGTTCATCTTCCGGCTGGTATACACCATCGCCCTACGCTTTAACATGCCAGCCTTCATGCTGAAGCTGGTCAGCTCCGTGATCGTGATCGCCGCCATCGCGGGGCCGTACCTGAAAGCCCAGGCTCCCACCCTGTGCCGGCGGCTGACCGGGTCAAGGAAAGGCGGTGATGCGTAGTATGCTCACCCTCACCAACATCTCCAAGACCTTCAATCCCGGCACTGTCAACGAGAAGACCGCCATATCCGGCCTGGACCTGCACCTGGACAAAGGGGATTTTGTCACCATCATCGGCGCCAACGGGGCGGGCAAGTCCACCCTCTTCAACGCCATCGCCGGCAGCTTTTACCCCGACACGGGCGCCATTGTCCTGGACGGGCGGGATATCACCTTTCTGCCGGAATACAAGCGCGCCCGAGACATCGGACGGCTGTTCCAGGACCCTATGAGGGGCAGCGCACCGGGCATGACCATCGAGGAGAATCTGGCCCTGGCCGCCGGGAGCGGCGGCTGGCTCAGTCACGTTACAAGGGAGGACAAGGCCGCCTTCCAGGACCGGCTGGCCCTTTTGAACATGGGCCTGGAGGACCGGATGCGTCAGCCGGTGGGGCTGCTGTCCGGCGGTCAGCGCCAGGCGCTGACGCTTCTGATGGCCACCATGATCCCCCCGAAGCTCCTGCTGCTGGACGAACACACCGCCGCGCTGGACCCCGGCACCGCTGAAAAGGTCCTGGAGCTGACGGAGAGCATCGTCCGGGAGGGAGATCTGACGTGCCTTATGATAACCCATAATATGTCCTCCGCCCTGGCCCTGGGCAACCGGACCCTTATGATGGACGCCGGCCGCATCATCCTGGACGTGGGCGGGGCGGAGAGAAAGGATCTGACCGTGGACGACCTTCTCCACCTGTTCAAGGAGAACGCGGGCAAGGCTCTGGACAACGACCGCATACTGCTGTCATAGTCGTTTGAAAGGCGGAGCCTTTCAAACGAGGAAGCCGCGGCCCGCAAACGCATACCCCCGGCGAAAATGGGCGCTTGACCGGCGGCGAAGGATTTTTGCCTGCGGCGAAGACGATTTTTTGCGGGAACACATTGCGTATTGCAAGAAAGAGCCATAAAGGCACAGGGAAAAAGACCGTCAATGGCGTGAGCCATCTTTAAAACAAGCCCCGATCAATCATAAAGAGCAGCATTGATGTGGTGTTCCCGGAGCAACAAACTGATGACATGCCTTGCAATCGGCGGGATATCTGTTATAATTTAGTTATTAATCAAAGACATAAGGAGACATAAATATGAACAAAGAGCCTGTCATCGTGGCCTATGGCCGCAGCCCCTGCTGCCGCGCCCGCAAGGGCGGTCTGGCCGGTATGCACCCCATCGAGTATGCCGCTCAGACCTTGAAAGGCGTTCTGGACAAGGTCCCCCAGCTGGACCCAGCCCTGATCGACGACGTAATCACCGGCTGCGCCTCCCCCACCAATGAGATGAGCATGAACGCCTCCCGGCTGATCGTGAACCGGGCCGGTCTGCCGGAGTCCGTCTGCGGCCAGACCATCAACCGCTTCTGCTCCTCCGGACTGCAGGCCATTGCCACCGCCTCCAACGCCATCGCCGTGGGTCAGATGCGCGTGGTCGTGGCCGGCGGCGTGGAGTGCATGACCCGCTGCTTCGCCCCCTACCCCGAGGAGCAGAAGGACCCCTGGTTTGATGAAAACTACATCGGCGGCTATATGGCCATGGGCGAGACCGCCGAGCGCGTGGTAGAGCGCTATAACATCCCCCGGGAGCGCATGGAGAAGATGGCCCTCCGGTCCCACACCCTGGCCGCCAAGGCCCGGAAAGAGGGCAAGCTCAACAAGTGCATCATCCCCATCACCACCGACGATGGGACCGTTGTGGAATATGACGACGGCATCCTGGCCGACATGGACGGCAACCTCAAGACCAGCATGGAGAAGATGGCCGGCATGAAGCCCTGCTTCCGCGAGCAGGGGACTGTCACCGCCGCCACCTCCTCACAGACCACCGATGCGGCGGCCTATGTGGTCATCATGGCCTCCGACCTGGCGGCGGAGCTGGGCATCAAGCCTGTCGCCAGGCTGAAGGGCTTCGCCGTAGCCGGATGCGACGCGACTGTCATGGGCATCGGCCCCATCTACGCCGTGCCCAAGGTAATGGCTCAGGTGGGCATGACCGTCGACCAGATGGACGTCGTGGAGATCAACGAGGCCTTCGCCAGCCAGTCCCTGGTCTGCATCGACACCCTGGGCTTCGACATGGCCAAGACCAACCCCTACGGCGGGGCCATGGCCCTGGGCCATCCCATGGGCGCCACCGGCGCGTTCCTCACCATGAAGGCCCTGGATTATCTCCAGGACCCGGAAACCGCCGGCAAGTACGCCTTGGTGACCATGTGCATCGGCGGCGGCATGGGCGCGGCCGGCGTGTTTGAGCTCATCTGACTCCATCAAAAAAACAAATTTTCCCGAGGCGTCCGTCCTCGGGAAAATTTATAAAATAGTTCGCTGCCCGGCGGCGAACAGAAGCGAGGCAGGCTCTTTATGGATTTTATCAAGGACGAACCCAAAAAGCTGTTTTCGAAGTTTCTGACCGCGTCCCTTGGCAGCGCCATTGTTATGAGCATCTACGCCTTTGTGGATACCATCGCCGTGGGGCAGGCGGAGGGACCCTCCGGCTCCGCAGCCATGGCAGTGATCTCCCCACTGTATGGTATCGGGGTGTTTCTGGCCATTATGTGCGGTATCGGCGGCTCGGTGCTCATGAGCGCTGCCCGGGGCGAGGGAGATGAAAAAAAGGGCGACGCTTTCTTCTCCGCCGCCCTGCTCCTGATCGGCCTTTTCACCGCCGTGTCCTGGCTGGCGCTGCTGCTGTTCGGCGAGGAGATCATGACCTTTTTCGGCGCCGATGAGGCGCTTTTGCCTCTGGTGATGCGCTACGCCCGATGGATCATCGGCTTCTGGCCAGTCTGCACGCTGCCCATCTTTTTGGCGGCTTTCGTACGGAACGACGGCGCCCCGGGCCTTGCAACCGCAGCGGTGGTCATCGGCGGCGGGGTGAATATATTCGGGGACTGGTTTTTCGTCTTTCCCCTGGGGATGGGTATCCGGGGCGCGGCTGTGGCCACCGTCATCGGTGCGGCGCTCCAGCTTGTCATCATCGTCTCCTACTTCTTCCAGCGCCGCTGCCGGCTCAGGCCTGCGCGGCCCCGGAAGATGGGCACGGCCCTGGGGGCCATCCTGACTGTGGGCTTCGGCGCCGGCGTGCTGGACTGCGGCACCGTATTTCTTGCCGTCATCCTCAATAACCAGATCATGAACTACGGCGGCCCGTCCGCTTTGGCGGTTTTCGGGGTCCTGACCACCCTGGCGGCGCTGTTCCAGGCGCTGTTCAGCGGCATTGGCCAGGCCATCCAGCCTCTGGTATCGGCCAACTTCGGCGCGGGGCAGGGCGCGCGCATCCATCGGTTTTACCGGATGGGTCTGGCCTCTGCGTTGATCCTGGGGGCGGTGTTCACGCTGGCGGTGTTCGCCCTGCCCCGGCCCCTCACTCGGCTTTTCATGGCCGCCACGCCGGAGGTGCTTGCCCTGGCCCCCCGGATGTTTCGACTGTATGGAGCAGATTTTCTGTTTCTGGCCCTGACAGTCTACGCCACCTATTACCTGCAATCCATCCTGCGAAGCCCCATGTCCATGACGGTGGCGGTGCTGCGCAGCTTCGCCGTCAGCGGGGCTCTGCTTTATCTGCTGCCCCTGGCTATGGGCCTGGACGGGGTGATGCTGGCTCTGCCCATCTCAGAATTTTTGGTGACCGCCCTGGCCATGGGCTACATCACAAAAAAGGCCAATCCCCGTCTGCCGGGAGATTGACCATAACGGCCCTGCCGCGCTGTATACTGTACCGCGGCAGGGTCTTTTTTTACATCAACGGCGCGGCTAGCTTTAAGATCGCGCCGGCCAGGCGGGAGACAGCTTTTCGCTTTTTGATGTCCTCCGCCGTGATCCGCTGGCATTCGTTCAGCGTATCCCGGTAATCCCCCAGGATGTCTTTGACGGAGGGTGTCTTATAGAGATATACTGCGCACTCAAAATGCAGGTACAGGCTCCGGTAATCCAGGTTGATGGTGCCCACCACCGCCCGGGTATCGTCGCTGACAAACACCTTGGAGTGGACGAAGCCGGGGGTGTACTCATAAATCTTCACCCCCGCCTCCACTAACTCGGGATAGTGGCCCTTGGCCAGGAGATTGGCGTATTTTTTGTCCGGGATGCCCGGCAATATCAGCCGCACGTCCACCCCTCGCCGGGCGGCGAAGGTCAGAGCCGTCAGCATCTCGCTGTCCAGTATGAGATAGGGCGTCATGATATACACATAGTCCCGGGCGGTGGAAATCATATCCAAATAGATCATCTCCCCGGTCCGCTCGTCGTCCAGGGGGCTGTCGCCATAGGGAATCACATAGCCCCGCGCCCCGTCCACAGGGGCCGCCGGCTCCATGAGATAGGGCTCATAGATCCGCTCCTTCTCCTCCGCGTTCCACATCCGCAGGAACATGACCGTCATACTGCGGACCGCGTCGCCCCGGAGCATGACGGCGGCGTCCTTCCAACGGCCGAATCTCTCCCGCATGTTGATGTATTCATCCGCCAGATTCACCCCGCCGGTAAATGCCACCCGTCCGTCCACCACCAGTATTTTCCGATGGTCCCGGTTGTTGTACGCGGTGGATATGAACGGCCTGATGGGCGCGAAAACCTTGCAGGGAATGCCCAGCTTTTCCAGCTTCTTCGGATAGCCGTATGGCAGATGCAGCATGGCGCAGGTGCCATCGTACATCACCCGCACATCCACCCCCTGCCGCGCTTTTCGGGCCAGGATGTCCAGCACCTCCCCCCACATATATCCGTCCTCAATGATAAAATATTCCAGGAAGATGAATCTCTCCGCGCTCTCCAGCTGACGGCGCAGCTCCATAAACTTGGCCTCCCCGGTGGGGAAATACGTGACGGCGGTATTGTCATAGACCGGATAGCCGTTGCGGCCGGCCGCATAGGCCGCCAGGGAATAAAACCCCGGTTCCTCCCTTTTCAGCCGCTCCATCAGCTCCGGCCGCTCCGGCAAATACCGGGCGCTCTCCTCCTCGACCTGATGCAGAAGCCGCTGCTCCCGCCTGTGGCCCACGTCCAGGCTGATGAACAGATATAAAAGTACACCGAACACCGGCGCGATCGCCGCGATCACGCACCAGGTCAGCTTGACGGTGGGCTCCTGCCTGGTATTCAGCAGATAGATCAAAAACGCCGTGGTCAAAACCGTGGTGGCGCCGGTGACATAGAGGCTGTACTGTTCCAGCCAATAGAATACCACGAACAGAAAGGCGACCTGGGCCAGCAGGATGAGCGCGATCACCGCGCCGCGGCCAAAGACCACGTTCAAAAATCCCCGCCGCCGAGGCGTATTCCTGTTAAAGACCTCCTGCTCCCGCAATACTCCCGCCTCCCTGGAACAGTTTTCTAATATAGTGCCATGTTTTCGGTGAAAAATCAAGTTTTTCCCGTTCTCATATAACTTTTTGAGAAAAAAGCCCTGAGCTATTGACAAGGAAGTTAGTATATGCTAATATATGAACATTGATTCATACGTTTGTTTGAATGGAGGGCGGGACATGACCGACAGCATGGACATTGAGCGGTGCGGTTTTCTGTGCGTCCACGAACAGACAGTGGAGCGGGTCCTG
This sequence comes from uncultured Oscillospiraceae bacterium, assembly GCA_964630255.1. GTDB lineage: Bacteria > Bacillota > Clostridia > Oscillospirales > Oscillospiraceae > CAJOIG01. The sequence continues at coordinate 7,078 of CAZVRP010000066.1, forward strand.
CAGGATATGCCGGATGACGAGACGCTGTACGATCTGGCGGATCTGTTCAAGGCATTTGCCGACTCCACCCGCATAAAGATACTGTACGCCCTGTTTGAGGCGGAGCTTTGTGTGTGCGATATCGCCCAACTTCTGGGGCTGACCCAGTCCGCCGTGAGCCATCAGCTCCGGGTGCTGAAGGCCAGCCGGCTCGTGAAGCCCCGAAAGGACGGCAAGACGGTGTTTTATTCCCTGGCAGACAGCCATGTGCGCACGCTCATAGCGCAAGGCATGGAACATATCAACGAATAATAAAGGAGACATCCCCATGAAAAAGACCTTCAAGCTCATCGACCTTGACTGCGCCAATTGCGCCCGGAAGATGGAGGACGCTATCAAGAAGCTGGATGGCGTCACCGACGCTACGGTGAGCTTTCTCACCCAAAAGATGACCATCGAGGCGGAGGACGCCCGATTCGACGAAATCGTGCAGAAGGCGGTCAAGGCATGTAAAAAGGTGGAGCCTGACTGCCAGATCGTACTGAAATGACCCGGCGGCAGAAAAAGGACCTGATCCGCATCCTGACCGGCGGGGCGCTGCTGATCGCTGCGGCATTGCTGCCCGTGGAGGGGCTGTGGGCGCTGGCCGTCTTCCTTATACCCTACTTCATCGTGGGCTGGGACGTGTTGTGGAAGGCCGTGCGGAACATCGTCCACGGGCAGGTGTTCGATGAGAACTTCCTCATGGGCCTGGCCACCGTGGGGAGTCTGGCCCTTGGCGAATATACCGAGGCCGTGGGAGTCATGCTCTTTTACCAGGTGGGTGAGCTGTTCCAGTCCTGCGCCGTGGGCAAGAGCCGGCGTTCCATCGCCCAGCTCATGGATATCCGGCCCGACACCGCCAACCTTCTGGTGGACGGCAAGCCGGTAGAGACCGACCCGGAGGATGTCCAGCCGGGCCAGCGTATCCTGGTCCGGCCCGGCGAGAAGATCCCCCTGGACGGGCGCGTCGTCGCCGGTGCCTCAAGCCTGGACACCGCCGCTCTCACCGGTGAGTCGGCCCCCCGGGACGTGGCCGAGGGCGATGAGGTCGTCTCCGGCTGCGTGAGCCTGACGGGCGTGCTGACCGTGGAGGTCACAAAGCCCTTCGGGGAAAGCACCGTGGCCAAAATTCTGGAGCTGGTGGAGAGCGCCTCGGAAAAGAAAGCCAAGGCAGAGAACTTCATCACCCGCTTCGCCCGCTGGTATACCCCAGCCGTGGTCATCGGCGCTGCGGCGCTGGCGTTTTTGCCGCCGCTTTTCCTGGGCGGCTGGGCCTGCTGGATCCGCCGGGCGTTGATATTCTTGGTCATCAGCTGCCCCTGCGCGCTGGTGATCAGCATCCCTCTGTCCTTCTTCGGCGGCATCGGGGGCGCTTCCCGTCAGGGCATTCTGGTGAAGGGCGGCAACTATTTGGAGCTGCTGGCCCAGGTGGAGACGGCGGTATTCGACAAGACCGGCACCCTCACCAAGGGCGTATTCCAGGTGACGGGGCTATATCCCGCCGAGGGCGTTGAGCAGTCGGAGCTGCTGGAGACAGCGGCGCTGGCGGAGGCGTACTCCCATCACCCTATCGCCCGGTCCCTGCGCCAGGCCTATGGAAAGGATATCGATGCCGCCCGGGTAACAGACGTAAAAGAGATTGCCGGCCAAGGCGTCACCGTCCTCATTGACGGCGTGAGCGTGGCGGCGGGCAACGAAAAGCTCATGGCCGCCTGCGGCATAGAGGCCGGCGAAGGAACGGAGGCCGGCGCCCAGGTCCATGTGGCGAAAAACGGAAAATACCTGGGCCGGGCCGTGATTGCGGATGCGGTGAAGGACAGCGCTCCCGCCGCCATCGCCGCTTTGAAGGAGCGGGGCATCCGCACAGTGATGCTCACCGGCGATGGCCGCGCCGCAGGCGAAGCCGCGGCCACCCGGCTGGGTTTGGACGAGGTCCACACCCAGCTTCTGCCCGATGGCAAGGTGGCGCAGTTGGAAATGCTGCTGCAATCTAAGTCCCCCAAGGGCGTGCTGGCCTATGTGGGGGACGGGGTGAACGATGCGCCGGTGCTGAGCCGGGCGGATGTGGGCATCGCCATGGGGGCCATGGGCTCCGACGCCGCTCTGGAGGCGGCGGATGTAGTGCTCATGGATGATGACCTAGGCAAGCTGGCGGTGGCCATGGACATCGCCAAGAAATGCCGGCGGATCGTGGTGGAAAACATCGTGTTCGCCCTAGGCGTCAAGGGTCTGTTCCTCATTTTGGGCGCCCTGGGTCTGGCCACCATGTGGGAGGCGGTGTTCGCCGACGTGGGCGTGGCGATACTGGCCATATTGAACGCCAGCCGCATGCTGGGCGGAATGAGATAGCCATATCGCGCCGTTGGGCGCCTCCCGCTTCGGGGGGTGCCTTTCTCGTATCCGGCGGCCACGGCAATCGCTTACGGTAACTGTTCAGATACCCTGAAAAAGGCA
>CAZVRP010000067.1:0-9246 GCA_964630255.1 uncultured Oscillospiraceae bacterium
CTGTTCGGCAGGTACATAGGCACATTGAAGGGCGAGGGCTTTTATTGGGTCAATCCCTTCTGTTCGGCGGTGAACCCCGCTGCGGGCACCAGGCCCAGCACCGGCTCCACCAGAGCGGGAGGCGCCGGGCTGCCCAAACTTCTGGCCGGCAGCGGCGAGGCCAATGTGAACATCAATCTGGACACCGGCACCCTCGCCAGCAAGAAGCTGTCCATGAAAGTCATGACGCTGGACAACAACAAGCAGAAGATCAACGACTGCCTTGGAAACCCTGTGGAGATCGGCATCGTGGTCATCTGGCGGATCGTGAACACCGCCAAGGCCGTGTTCAACGTGGACAATTATGTGGAATTTCTCTCCATCCAGACGGACAGCGCCTTGCGCAATGTGGTGCGGCTGTATCCCTATGACGTGGCCCCCAACGTGGACACCACCGGCGACGGCGTGGCGGACGAAGGCAGTCTTCGGGGCTCCAGCGAGGCGGTGGCCGAGCGTATCCGCAAGGAGATACAGGGTAAGGTGGACATGGCCGGGCTGGAGATATTGGAGGCGCGGATCACCTATCTGGCCTATGCGCCGGAGATCGCCGCCGTCATGCTCCAGCGCCAGCAAGCCAGCGCCATCATCGACGCGAGGAAGATGATCGTGGACGGGGCCGTGGGCATGGTGGAGATGGCTCTGGAGCGGCTCAGCGCCGGCGGCGTGGTGGACCTGGACGAGGAGCGCAAGGCGGCTATGGTATCCAATCTGCTGGTAGTTCTGTGCGGCAGCAAGGACGCCCAGCCTGTGGTCAATTCCGGGAGCCTGTACTGAGTGCCTATGGCGGATAAGACCGAGAAAAAGCAGCTTCTGCTACGCATATCCGGCAAGCTGTATGACGATTTGGCCGCCTGGGCCGAGGACGACTTCCGCTCTGTGAACGGCCAGATCGAATACCTTCTGACACAGTGCGTCAAAAAGCGGAAAAAGCCCGGACGGTCCGAACCGGAGGAAGGGGATCGTGAGCGCTCTTGAACAGCGGGCCTTGTATATGCTATACTTATGACGCAGTATGACGATGGGACATGGAAGGTGTTCATGAAAGACGATGCCTGTGACAGATCGAACGCCGCACGGATGGAACAGGCCCTCCGCTCCGTTCTCACGGCCGGGGGGCTGTCCGATCCGGCGTACGCGGTGGTGTTGCCTGTGGAGCATGGCGCGGACGGCGTTCATCTTCTTATAGAGGTCCGGGCCCCGGGGATATCCCAAGCGGGAGACCCTTGCCTTCCGGGGGGCAGAATTGAGCCGGGGGAGACGCCGGCCCGGGCCGCCGCCAGAGAACTGGAGGAGGAACTGGGGATACGCGTGGACCCGGACCGCTTTCTGGGGCGGCTTCCCACAGTCCAAACGCCTCTGGGGGGCAGGACCGATGTGTTTGTATGCACGGTAACACCGGAGGATACAGCAGGGGTACGGCTGAACAGGGCGGAGGTATCGGAGCTGCTGCGAGTGCCTCTGGCATTTTTCCTGGAGCGATCCGGCGACGGGAGCTTTCCTGTGGGCGGCCACGTCATCTGGGGCATGACCGCTGGGGCCGTCCGCCACTTCTGCGCCGCTTGGAAGCGTGCGGGGCTGTAAGACGCGGGCGCGATGAAAGGAGACGGAAAATGGCCTTGGACCGCAGGCGGAAAGACACGCTCTGTTGGGTCATGGCGCTCCGTCTGCCGGACTTTGTGAGCCGGCAGGATCACCAATGGGACGTGCCGGCGCGGACAAGAAAAAGGAGAAAGATATGAAAGACCTTAAGCTGTTTTATCTGGAAGACTGCCCCTATTGCCGCAATGCGCGCCGGGCATTGGCGGAGCTGACGGCGGAAAATGCCGTATATGGCGACGTTCCCATAGAATGGATCGAGGAGAGCTGCCGGCGGATGCTGGCGGAGCGGTATGATTACTACTATGTGCCCGCAGTCTTTGCGGGAGACACAAAGCTCTATGAGGCGAGGCCGGGGGAGAGCTATGAGGATTGCAAGGCCCATATAAGATCGGCCCTGGACGCCGCCCTGGAGGCTTGATAATTAAAACATCCAATGCCCCAGTCTCAACCAGTAATGCTGCGGATGGTTTCTGCAAAAGGTCGCGGATGGTACCGTAAAGCCGATCAGCGACTTTATGACCATCAATACAGGCCACAATGTGGCTTATAGGTGCAGTATCCTCTCTGCGTTCTGATAATAGACCGCCGTTTTCTGCTCCTCAGTCAGGTTGCTGTTCTCAACGCACTCGACACCGATATCCATGCCGGACAGGGGATAATCGCAGGCAAAAAGAACATGGTCCACCCCCATGGCGTCAATGGCGCAGTGCAGTGCTTCGGGGAAGTACTCTCCGCTGGTGGTCACATATAGGTTCCGCTTCAGATAGAAGGACGGCTCGTGGGTGATGACGCCCTTATCCAGAGCACCTGTCTTATCCGCGCCCTCGTCAAACCGCCGGAGCATATAGGGGATCGTCTCCCCCAAGTGGCCCAGAATCAGCTTGGCCCGCGGGTGGCGTTCAAAGACGCCGCCAAAGATCATCCTCAGAGCATGGGTCGTGCCCTCGGACGCCCAGTTCCAGGTGGGACCCATCATCTCCGTGTAGTTTCCGTAGGACTTCAGCTGGCTGTGCTCCGGATGGCCCACATGCAGATACAGCGGCAGATCTATCTGTTCCAGAGCGGCCCAGACCTCGTCAAACTGCGGCTCATCCAAATACTCCAGATTGGAGTGGCCCTGTACCATAACGCCCACAAAGCCCATCTCTTTGACGCAGCGCTCCAGCTCCTTCACGGCCTTGTCCGGGTCCTGCAAAGGCAGCGCGGCAAAGGCGCGAAACCGGTTCGGATGCGCCTGGACGATGTCGTTGGCGGCATTGTTATACTCCACCGCAGCCGACACGGCGATGTCCGGGTCGATATACCCCTGGGCCGCCGGCCAGTTGGCTGAGATCACCTGCATCGTGATCCCCATACGGTCCATCTCGGGAAGGCGGTGTTCCTCCACCGGCATTTCGAGCTTGGGGAGCTTGGTCTCCACAAAATTTTTGCCCATGATCCCCGGCATCTCCAGCCGCTTTTCCCAAATCTTCATATCCCGGATCATCCGGGGTGTCGCGAAGTGTTCTTCTATAGCGATTTTTTTCATCTGACGCATCATCCTCCTGGCTTAAGATTGGTTTCCGTCCGGCAAAACAGGGGTGTCGATGTCCGTCGGCGGTTCCCCTTGTACAGTTTTGGATTGCCGCACGACCCGGCGTGTTTGGGCCGCGTCGATCCAGATGGCAATGATCAGAATGATGCCCTTGACCACATACTGCTGGAAAGTGTCCATCTGCATCATTTGCATACCGTTTTGTATCAGCGTCAAAATCAGCACACCGATGACCATGCTGGACATCTTTCCGCCGCCTCCGCCCATTTTGATGCCGCCCAGCAGCGCGCCGGCAATCAGTGTGAATTCCGTGCCGGGACCCATGGTGGAGGAAGACGAGCCTGTCCGGGAGATGTAGACGATCGTGCCGATGGCTGTGAACAGGCCGGCCAGCGCGTATACCGCCAGTCGAATCCTGTTGGCCCGGACGCCGGCCAGCTTTACCGCCTCCGCGTTACTGCCCAGACCGTAGATATAGCGTCCGAAATAGGTGCGGTTCAGGATAACAGACCCAATGATAACGATTACCGCCATGATAATGATCGGCAGCGGAATGGGTCCCACGCTGCTCTGCCCGATCACCTTGAACGCGGCCGGAAAGTTCGTATAGGTCTGGGAGCCGGAGAAGGAATAGGACAGACCGTAAAACACATACTGCGTGGCCAGGGTGATGACAAATGGGAACACGCCCATCTTGACGAACAGAATGCCGTTCAGAAGGCTCATCGCGCACCCCATGACAATGCCGATCAAAAGAATCAGCGGCAAAGGCAGAGATGACTTGGTCAAAAGTGAGCCCAGCACCACGCCGATCAGTGACATCTGATAGCCGACGGACAGGTCGATGCCGCCCGACAGCATGATGAGCGCAATGCCTACGCCCACGATGATGTAATAAGATGACTGGTTAACGATGTTCGTCAGGTTTGCCACGGTCAAAAACCGATTTGACTGCGTTGAGAAGAATATGATCAGGCACACCATCACCACATACATGATGTGGCCTTTGATAAAAGAGAATATCCGATTGCCGACAGACTGTTTCATTCCGTTCACACTCCTTTCCCGCTTTCAGCCGGCGCGGCGCCGGCCGGGTTGCCGGAAGCCATTTCCAAAATGTATTCCTGGGTCAAATGACCGGCAGGCACTTCGCCCATGAACTGTTTCTCATACAGCACCACAACCCGGTCTGACATGCCTAACAGTTCCTCCATATCGGAGCTTACCATGATGATGGCCTTGCCCTCGGCGCACAAATCGTTCATGAGCTCATATATCTCATGCTTTGCGCCCACATCGATGCCGCGGGTCGGCTCATCAAAAATGAGGATGTTCGCGTCGGCCGCTATGGTCTTCGCCATGACTACCTTCTGCTGGTTGCCGCCGGACAGATTCAGTACCTTTTGGTCTTCCGAGGGCGTCTTAATCCGCAATCGTGAGATATACTCCCCGGCAATCGACTTTTCCTTGATCTTGTCCACAAAAAGCCCCTTGGATATCCGTTTCACCGAGGGAAACACGATGTTCCACTTGACGCCGCTGAGCAAAAAGCAGCCTTCCCGCTTTCTGTCCTCCGGGACAAGGCCGATGCCGTGCTCCAAAGCCTCGGTGGTGTTTTTTATATCCACGGTCTCGCCGCCGATCAGTATCTTGCCCCACTGCTTTTTCTCAGCGCCGTATATGACCTTCATGATCTCGCTGCGGCCGGATCCGACCAGCCCGGCCACGCCCAGTATCTCGCCTGCCCTGGCAGAGAAGGAGACGTTTTTCACGCCGTTGCCGGTGAGATTCCGCACCTCCAGCAGCACCTTGCCCGGCTCATTCCGGCGTTTGGGATAGGTCTCCGTCAGCTCCCGTCCCACCATGTCCTTAATCAGCTGGTGACGGGTGGTTTCCGATATTTTTCTCGTGGATATATAGTGTCCGTCCCGGAAGACCGTGACCCGGTCCGCGATGCGGAATATCTCATCCAGCCGGTGGGAGATATAGACAATGGTCACACCTTCCGCCTTCAGCTGTCGGATGATGTCCATGAGTATATCGATCTCCGCCGTCGTCAGCGGTGCGGTGGGTTCATCCATGATCATGAACTTGGCGTTTCTGGAAACAGCCTTGGCGATCTCCACGATCTGCTGCTTCGAGCTGGACAGATTCCGCACCGGCGTTTTAGGGTCAATATCCATCTTAAAGCGCTTGAATATATCCTCCGCGATCCGGTTCATCTCCCGGTAATTGACAAACCGTCCCAGCTTCTTTCCGAAGGATATATTTTCCGCCGCAGACAGCAGTTCGATCAGGTTGAACTCCTGGTAAATCGCCTCTATACCGTACTGATGGGCGATGGCGGGGGTCACGGCGGAAAAGCTCTCCCCATTGATCGTGATTGTGCCGCCATCCGGCTTTATGGCCCCTGTGATCACCTTGATAAGCGTGGATTTCCCGGCGCCGTTTTCCCCGGCCAAGGCGTGTATCTCGCCCCGCTCAAATTCCAGCGAAACATGGTCCAGCGCCGTCACGCCCGGGTATAGCTTGACGATCTGATCCAACGCCAATATGATGTCCTTTTCCACTAGACACCTCCCGTGTACTCAATCAAAAGAGAATAAACAGGGCGGGGCGCTTTCCCGCAGAAAGGCCCCGCCCCCTGCTATGACCGTTTACTCGTAGATCGTGTCGTTTTCCGGATGGTCGATCAGCAGGTCAAAGCCAAAGTCGTCCTTTGACCACATATCGTCCAAGATCCAGAACGGAGCTTCCACCTCGCCCAGGAGAACGCTCTTGGCCGCATAGAAGATGTTATAGCCCATGATGACATCGGCATCACTGTTGTACACGCCGTAGTAGATAATGCTGCGGGTGGGATTGGCGGCGTCATCTACCATTGCGGCCGACGTATCGGAGTAGCTTCCGTTGAACACGCCGAACTCATCCATGTTCAGGTCACTGCGGCTCATCAGGTAGTTGGCGACGCCGATGCCGGGGCTGTCCTGATAGCACAGGAAAACGCGGATGTCAGGGTCCATGGTCAGGGCTTCCTCCGCGCCGGAGTAACCCAGGTCGATTGAGTTATGCTCCTCGCCTGTGTAACTGATGGTGATGCGGGGATCTGCCTCCAGCACCTCGATCATGGCATCATAGATCTGCTTGAAGATATACGTGTTGTTGTAGCCCAGAACGGCAACATGGACGTCGCCGTCACCGGCGTCCGGATACTTCTGGCTGATCCACTCCAGCGCCGCGTTGGCGTTCTGCGCGCCAAGCTCGGGGTAGTCCGTGGCACCGCCGCCGCCCATCTGGTCAGCGTAATCCGGATACTGGCCGTTAAAGATGACAGGGATGCCAGCCCCCGTTGCCTTCATCAGCGTGTCCTGCATGGCGGCCTGGTCAATGGGAGCCACGATCATCAAATCGACGCCCATCTCAATGAAGTTCTCCACCTGGGAGATCATCAGCGTGGTGTCACCCTCGCAGGCGGCCACGGTGACTGTGCAGCCGATGTCCTCCAGGAAACCGGTGACATTGTCGATGGTCTGCTTCAGCGCGGGATTAGACATCGTGTTGACCGCATAACCGACCAGCACCTCTTCCCCGGCGTCCAGACGGGCTTGAACATCGGACACAGCAGCATCGGCGCTGTCGGCGGGTTCCGCCTCTGCGTCATCCGCGGCAGCTGCTTCTGTCTGCGCTACGTCCTCCGCAGGCGCGGCTGTAGCTGCGCTGTCATCCCCGGCAGAGCTGCCGGAAGATGTGCAGGCCGTCAGTCCCAGGACCAGCACAAGAGCTAACAGCATTGCAATAAGCTTTTTCATGATTTACCCTCCATAAAATATGTTTTAGTATGATCCAGATACCGCAGCCTATGATAAAACCACGTTTTTACAACTTTGGCCCGGCATCGTCTCATCATGTATCCAGGTGCAGGAGCTTTCTTGCCGTTCCGCTGAACACCATATCTTCCTCCGCCGGGGACAGCCCAAGCGCCTGGACGGAGCGGACCGTGTTGGGCAGCTCCTCCGGCGTCATAGACGGGAAGTCTGTGGCGTACACCATGCGATCCACCCCGAAAAACTTCATCGACAGCTCCAGCGTGTCCGAGCACTGGCCGTAGATAGCCGTATCTGCGTAAAAGTTCTTCATGTAGGCGCTGCGCCGGCTCACCTCCGGTCCCACAGACTCTACCAGGTACGGCGGGTCATCAAAATACTGAGCCTTGATGCGGGGATAGAAAGCCGGTATGAACGCGCCGCCGTGGTGGGTGATGAATTTCAGCCTCGGAAACCGCTCAAAGACCTCCGAGCGGGCGATGTGGAAGATTGCCATGCTCGTATCCAGCGGCCAGCCCAACATCAGTTCGATGTCAAACGGCTCCCGCAGCGGGCCGGGCGGAAAACTGGGATGGATCCAGATAGGCAGGTCATAGGCCTCCATCGCCTCGTAGAGCGGATACAGCCGTTCCGAGCTCAAACGCTCACCCTGAATGTTGCTGGAGATCTGAACACCCTTCAATCCCAGCTGCTCGATGGCCCTGCGGCACTCCCGCACCGCCAGATCCATGTCACCCATCGGCAGCAGGGCCGCTGCGGCGATAAAATGGGCGGGATCTCGCCGGACCAGCTCAGCCAGCTCATCGTTGCCTATCTTGGCCAACCGGTTTGCCAGGGGCACATCCACCAGCGACTCCAGATCGGGTCCCATCATTGTCAGGACTGAGGTATCCCCTGGCGCGTATTCGTCCATCACCGCCGTCCGCTCGGTCACATCGGTCAAAATGGATGCCGGCTTGGAGGGATGGTGCCGTATGTTTCTTCTGTCCAGCTCATCCAAGTATTTTGCTGTCAGCACATGGGCAAACAAGTCGATCCTCACAGACAAATCCTCCGTTTCTAGCAGTCCCTGGCTATATGTTAATTAAATCACACCTCGGTGTCAATCAAACGGAAAATTTTTAAAATCTAAAATCAACGGCCATATTGCCCCCAGCGTCTGCACGTATGCACCGACGTTTTTCCCTGAAGAGAAGCAAAAAGCTCCGACCCCTGCGCAATGCAGAGGTTGGAGTTTTTCTGGCCGCAAAGCCATTCTCGCAGACGCCGGCCCGCTTGGGATAACACACGGTCCGTCAGGCAGACGCGGTCAAACAATTTGAAGAATCCCGGCGCATTCTTTCAAAAACGCGAACAATCTTTGACGTTGGCTTCACTTATTCGGGGTTCGCTTCTTCGCCGGCGTTTTTCCACCCTTTCATATCCGGCAAGTCATACTCCGGATTCTCATCGGCCAATTTTTTCGCCACTTCTCTGGTATCCCGTAAAAACGACTGGATACAGCCGTTGGGATTGCTCCTGTGATAAAACACATACATGTTTCTGGGCTCGGTGATATGACTCAGCGGGATCATCCGCAGCGACGGGCTTCGTGCCAGCGCCACGGAGAAAAACCGGGAGACGATACCGATGCCATATCCTGCGGCGACATAGATGGACAACTCTTCCGGCCCCGCGCACTCCCGCACGATGTTCGGCGTGATGCCCTGCCGGGCGAAAATCAGACTGACAGCCTCCGTCAATTCCTTTGACTGCAGGTTATCCACGATCAGCAGGGGCTCGTCCTTCAGCTCGGCGATTTTCAGCATCTTCCGCTGGGCAAAGGGATGTTCCTCGTTCATCAGCACCATCAGCCGGCTGGACAGGATCGGCTCCCCCACGACCGGCAGGGAGTCCTCCAGCTCGTTCGTCATAATGAACGCTATGTCCAGATCCATCTCTCCCACATGCTTCAGAAGATCCGGATAGTTCATCTTGCGCAGCTGCAAATTTACGTCCGGATGCTTGCGGCAGTAATTCACCACCGCCATTTCCACGACGTCCGCGCCCACCAGGTCCAGATAACCCACCGACAGCGTTCCCATGTTTCCGTTCGCAATTTGTCTGGTACGCACGGTCAACTCATGGAATCGGTTCACCAAATATTTTGCCTCGTCCAGAAAATAGGCGCCGGCAGGCGTAAGCTGGACAGAGCGGGTGGTCCGCTCCAGCAAGGGTACGCCAACGGTACTCTCAAGTTCCGTTATCTTA
>CAZVRP010000068.1:0-6554 GCA_964630255.1 uncultured Oscillospiraceae bacterium
CATCAGAAGGTTTGGTACGATGGGATGACTGTGGTTGGAGTTTGTAGTGGCCTTGTAGGTTCGATGCCTGACTGAGAAGATGCCGGATAGTCTCATCTGCCGGTGGATCCGGGTCAATCCGCTTTTTTGTTGATCCACTCAGGGCGGAATTTTGAATAAACAATCTTCTGCTCGCTGTAAAGGCCGTAATAGCCGGACAGCATATAGCTCACGGCGGAGCACAGCGCGAACAGCACAATACCCCGGCCGCCGAACAGCTCATAGGCCAGGAGGATGGACGTGATGGGACAGTTGGTGACGCCGCAGAACACTGCCGTCATGCCCAGGGCCCCGGCAAAGGTCTGGGGCATGCCCAGAAGCGGCCCCGCCCAGGCGCCGAAGGCGCAGCCTGTGCACAGGGCCGGAACGATCTCGCCGCCCCGAAACCCCGCCCCAAGCGTCAGCGCGGTGAACAGTATCTTCATGAGAAATGCCGCCGGCGGCGTCTTGTTCCATAGAAGCTGGCGGATGAGCCCGTCTCCCGCGCCATTATAGAGCTGGTGGCCGCAGATCAGCGTCAGGGCAAGCACCAGCACGCCGCCCACCGCAGCCTGCCATATAGGGTCTGGGACGTACCGCTCATACAGCCGGCGGGACAGATGCATCGCCTCACAGAACAGGATGGACACGATGGCACATAGAAGGCCCAGCACCGCCGTCTGGAGCATGGTCACAGGACTCAGGGCGATGGAGGCGCCCACTGAGTATCCCACCACCCCGTGGAGTCCCAGGGCTTGGGCCAGAAGGAAGGCCGACATAGAGGAGATAAAGCAGGGCACGATGGCCGCATAGTACATTACCCCCACGCTCACCACCTCCATGGCGAAGACAGCGGCGGTGATGGGCGTGCCGAACAACGCCGAAAAGGCGGCGGCCATGCCGCACATCACCATCACCCGACGGTCCTTCTCATCCAGCCGGAATTTTCCGCCTATGTAAGCGGCCATGGAGCCACCCAGCTGGAGAGCGGCCCCCTCCCGGCCGGCGGAGCCGCCCACAAGATGGGTGATGATGGTGGAGATGAATATCAGCGGCGCGGTGCGAAGGCGCATGGGCACACCGTCCCGCACGGCCACCAGCACCCGGTTGGTCCCCCGGTCCTGTTCCATGCCACACACCCGGTACAGCCATATAATGGCTATGCCTCCCAGGGGCAGGAACCACACGACCCAGGGGTGCAGCCGCCGGATGGCCGTAGCCATATCGATGCCATAGTGGAAAGCGGCTGCCGCAAGGCCCACGGCAAGTCCGGCAACGCAGGCGTATACCACCCATTTCAAAAACACGGCCCACTCCCGGAACCAGTCTGCAAGCCCTTTTTCAAGTCCCCGCACGTTCTCTCTTCCTCTCATAAGGCGTCACGATCATCGGTCACAATCATCGATCGATCGATTGATTAATTGATTATTAATTATATCATTTCAGCGCATATGCTTGCAAAATTTTTTTGCCGTGCTATAATGTTTCTATCAAAATCATTCTGACGCTGAAATCACGATTGAGGCGAAAGACCCGGTTTCGATGGTTTGTCACGCCATATCTATGACCGCGTCTTTCGGCGCGGTCATTTTTATCGGAGCCTGAAAGGAGATTTCCCCATGGTTACACGCGTTGCTGTGATTGGTATCCTGGTGGAGGACCCGAACAGCGTGGAGCAGGTCAATGCCATTCTACACCGCCACGCGGTCTATATTCTGGGCCGGATGGGCATACCCTACCGGGAGAAGAATGTCAACATCATCAGCATCGCCATCGACGCCCCCCAGGATGTGATCAACGCCCTGTCCGGGGCTATCGGCAAGCTCCCTGGCGTCAGCGCGAAGACGGCCTATTCTCATGTGATATCAAAAATCGAGACTGGAGGAAACTGACTATGAAACGCGTTTTTGCCCTTATACTGGCCTTCATCCTTGTGCTGGGCCTCGCCGCCTGCGGCGTCCAGAATCCGGACCCCACCCCCACCCCAACGCCCGTGCCTGCCGAGGAAACCCCTGCCGCCACGTATGAACCCACCGAAGCGCCCGCGCCAGAGGTCGACAGCGAGCTTGCGGTGAACGTGATGGTGCTCAACGGCACCACCGGCTTTGGCATGGCAAAGCTCATGGCCGACGCCGACGCGGGCGAGGCCGCCTTGAACTACGCCTTTTCCGTGGAGACGGACGCCAGCAACGTGACTGCGGCTCTGATCAGCGGCGCCTGCGACATCGCGGCCCTGCCCACCAACGCGGCTGCCACGGTATACAACAAGACCGAAGGCGGCGTACAGCTGCTGGCCCTGAACACCCTCGGGGTGCTGTACCTGGTGGTCAACACCGGGACCGTCACCGTGGAGGACCTGGCCGACCTGGAGGGCATGACCGTGTATGTGCCCGCCCAAAACCCCACTTTTCTTTTTAAGGCCCTGTGCCAAGCTGCGGAGGTGGACGTGACCATCGACAACACCTACGCTCAGCCCGCTGATCTGCGCACCGCCCTGGCTGCCGGGGATGTGGACGTCGCCGTGCTGCCGGAGCCCATGGTCACCATGGCCTGCGCCACCAATAAGGATCTAAGCGTGGTTCTGGACCTGACGACGGAGTGGGACGCCGTGTACCCTGCGGGGAGCCTCGTCCAGGGCTGCGTGGTGGCCCGGACGGAGTTTGTCTCCTCGCACCCGGCGGAGGTAGACGCTTTCCTGGCCGAGTACGGCGGCTCCATCGCCTATCTGGAGGAAGCCCCGGCTGACGCGGCTCAGATCATCGCGCAGACCGGCGTCCTCGCCCAGGCGGACGTGGCGGAAAAGGCCATCCCCAACTGCAACATCTGCTTCATCACCGGCGAGGAGATGAAGACGGCCATGAACGATTTTCTGAGCATCCTCTTCGACATCGCCCCCGACTCCATCGGCGGCGCGCTGCCGGACGATGACTTCTATTATATCGCGGAGTAACGCATGCCTTGGAAAACGATCGGCAGACACATATTGGTCCCGGCTTTCTGGGTAGGGGTCTGGGCGCTGCTGGCCTGTCTGGTGGACCAGGCGTTGCTGCTGCCCGGCCCCTGGACCGTGGCAAAGCGCCTGGCGACCCTAGCCGTCACAGGGGACTTTTGGCGTACCGCCGCCGTGACTCTCGGGCGCATCCTAACCGGAGCTATGGCGGGCATCGGGGCAGGGGCGGTCCTGGCGGCCGTCACCGCCCGCTCCCGGCTGCTCCGGGCGCTTCTGAGTCCCCTCTTGACCATGGTCCGGGCCACGCCTGTGGCCTCCTTTATCCTGCTGCTGCTCATCTGGGTGGGCCGGGATATCCTGCCAAGCGTCATCGTACTGTTAATGGTCTTGCCGGTCATGTGGGCCAACGTGTCCGCCGGCATCGCCGCCACGGACAAGGCCCTGCTGGAGATGGCTGATATCTATGGCTTCACTCCCTGGCGGACCTTTCGGCGGGTATACGTCCCCTCAGTGATGCCCTTCTTCCTGTCCGCCTGCCGCACCGGCCTGGGGCTTGCCTGGAAGGCGGGCGTCGCGGCGGAGGTGCTCACCGTGCCGGTTCGGTCTATCGGCCGGATGCTTTACGAGTCCAAGCTCTACCTGGAGACAGTGGACCTGTTCGCATGGACGGTGGTGGTCGTGCTTTTCAGCCTTATCATCGAAAAGCTGCTGGTGGCCGTCCTGGGGCGGCTGGGCCGGCGCTATAATATCGGAGGACCGGAGGCGTGATATATTTTGCCGGCCTTGCCCTGGCCTATGACGGTGTGCAGGTACTGGAGAGCCTGACCCTCCACATCGCACCGGGAGAGTGCGCCGCGCTGATGGGCCCCTCCGGCTGCGGGAAGAGCTCCCTGCTGAACCTGACCGCCGGACTCATCCACCCCACGGCCGGATCTGTGACGGTGAACGCCGGGCGCATCGCCTACGCTTTCCAGGACCCACGGCTCCTGCCCTGGCTGACAGCGGCGCAGAATGTGAACGCAGCGCTGTCCGACCGGGCGGCCACCATGCCCCAGGCCATGGAATGGCTGGAGGCCGTGGGGCTCGCCGATGCGGCGGATAAGCTGCCCCGGGAGCTCTCCGGCGGTATGCGCCAACGGGTGAATCTGGCCCGGGCCCTGGCCTATGACGGGGAGCTTCTGCTGCTGGATGAGCCCACCAAGGGTCTGGACGCGGACCTCCGGGAGGACATTTGGGCCCTGCTCCAAGCCCATTCCCGGGGCAGGACCGTCCTTCTCGCCACCCACGATATCCAGGAGGCGGAGGCCCTGGCGGACAGGACATATACCTATCAGAATAAAACATTTGCATAAAAGGAGCCGGCGGCGCGTGCCGCCGGCCCTTACTTTAGCAATTGATGCTCAGCCGTCCTGCTTTCCGGCGCCGCCCTCCTGGCTCTTGGGCCGGGATTTATTATATGGTCGGCGGTTGTAATAGCTTTTCTGGTTTTTGGGCTTCTGGGTGTGTTCCGCCGGGACCGGCGCGCCGCTCTGGGCGTCATAGGGCTTTTTCTGCTGTCCTCTGGGCCTGTTTTTGCCGGAGCGGTTCTTTCCAACCTCCTGGGTCTGTTTTTCCTTGGGCTGCTGGCCCTGCTGTACAGTCTTGGGCTGCCCGCTCCCCTTGCGGCGGGATTGATTCGCACGGCTGGGCCGAGGCATACTGCCGGCTGCAGCCGGCTCCTGCCCTTCCCGTCTCACCCGTCCTGTCCGCTCCCGGCCATGCAGAGCGGCCCGGCGCTCCCGCTCTGCGGGAGAGGTGATGAGCAATTCCGGCATCTCCCAGACGTCGTCCTCATCCGCCTCCTTGGGCTGTTTCGGTTTGAGAACCAGCACGTGAGGCGGCTGACTGCCGTCCCGGGGCCGTCCGCCGGGGATGGCGGCTACCTCGTCCGCCTCATACTGCCGGATAGCGTCGTCCCCAGCGCCGTCCAGCTTCACCCGGACGGTCTGACGCAGGATGTTCACCTGGGTCACGTTCCCATAGCCATCCGGCGTCTCCACAAACGCGCCGTTTTTCGGCACGTTCTTCACCAGTTCCTCATAAGCCGGCTGCTCATACCGTAGGCAGCACATGAGCCGCCCGCAGCTGCCGGATATTTTGGCCGGGTTCAGGCTCAGATTCTGCACCTTGGCCATCTTGGTGGACACAGGCTTGAAGTCGTCCATGAACGAGCCGCAGCAGAAAGGCCGGCCGCAGATGCCCAGCCCCCCCAGCATACGAGCTTCGTCCCGGACGCCGATCTGCCTAAGCTCGATACGCGTCCGAAACACTCCCGCCAGGTCTTTTACCAGTTCCCGGAAGTCCACCCGTCCTTCGCTGGAGAAGAAGAAGATGATCTTGCCGCCCTCAAAGCTGCACTCCACATCCACCAGCTTCATCTCCAGCCCGTGATCCTCGATCTTTTGGCGGCAGATACTGAACGCATCCCGCTCCCGCCGGCGGCACATCTCCGCGATACGCTTATCGTCATCCGTGGCTATACGGGCCACCGGCCGCAGCGGCGCCACCACCTGCTCCTCCGGCACCTGATGGTTGCCCTTCAGTACGTTTCCCAACTCCAGGCCCTTGGCGGTCTCCACCACCACCAGGTCGCCATCCTTCAGCGCAAGTCCCGCAGGGTCGAAGAAATACAACTTCCCCCGATTTCTGAATTTGATGCTAACTACCTCTGTCATATCTTCCGTTACCTCAATGTTTCCACGGCCAACAAGCCGAATACCTGCCTCGGCGACACGTTATGCCGCAGATAGTCTTCCGCCCTGTCCATCAGGGCCGATATGTGAAACAGTCTGTCCCGACCCAGGCCGGGATCGCTCCGCCGCCCGCACAGGATATCGCCCGCAGCCGCCCTCACCTGGGCGGCGAAGGTCTCCGTTTCCTCACGGCTCAGCTTTGTGCGGAGCATGCAGAACATGGTCACCTCCGCTCTGTCGCCCCTGGCGGCCGCACGCAGATATTCTCCGGCCAGCTCGGACAACTCGGCCGTCTCCTCGCCGACGGGCACGTCTCCGCCTCGGACGCATCGGGAGCGCACCGTCGGCAGCAGGGCGTCCGCCGCCGCCGTGCACAGGATGAAGCACGCGTGGCCGGGCGGGTCCTCCAGCGCCTTCAAAAGGGCGTTCTGGGCTTGGGCGTTCATCCGGTCGGCCTGGGCGATGACATATACCTTCCTGCCGGCTTCGTTGGGAGCCACGGCGGCGTCCGCCGTCATCTGGCGGATCTGATCCACCAATATCTCCCGGTGAAGGCCCTTTTCTCCCGTCTGACGCTCAACCGTCACCAGATCGGGATGGACGCCCATAGCCGCCTTCCGGCAGTCACGGCATTGGCCGCAGGGAGGGTCCGGCGCGGAGCACAGCAGCGCCGCCGCCAACCGGCGGGCCGCCTCATCCCGCTCCGGACCCTCCGGCCCCACCAGCATATACGCATGTGAAAACCGCTTTTCCGTCATAGCCAGCCCCGCGCAAATACTTCCAAACTCTGCAAATACGCCTGAAGTCTTCGTTTTTTTGCCTGATCACATTCAAACGTGTTTACAACGTGTTTA
>CAZVRP010000068.1:6654-9056 GCA_964630255.1 uncultured Oscillospiraceae bacterium
AACGTGTTTACAACGTGTTTATTTATTATAGCATATTTCAGGAACTTCTTACAATAATATTTGCAACTTTCCAAAAAGTGTGTTAAATTTAACATATATCCTTTCAAAACAACAAAACACGGGAGGAAAAGCTGTGAAGAGGACGAATATATCCAACAATGTGATCCGGCGTCTGCCCCGTTATCTGCGGAAGCTGGACGATCTGGCGAGCAAGGGCGAGGAGCGCATCTCCTCCGACAAGCTGGGCCGCCAGATGGGCCTTACGCCATCCCAGATACGGCAGGACTTCTCCTGCTTCGGAGAATTTGGCCAGCAGGGATACGGATACAATATTGACTCCCTCCGCAAGGAGATCGGCCAGATCCTGGGTACCTATCGGGATTATTCCGCCATTCTCGTGGGCGCGGGCCATCTGGGCACCGCCCTGGTCAAGAACTTCGAGTTCATCATCGAGGGGTACTCTTTCCTGGGTGCCTTTGACGTCCGTCCGGACGTCATCGGCACGGAGATCGATGGCTTCCCCATCTACGATGTAAAGGACCTGGGCAAGTTCGTGGCCGAGCATAAGGTGGACATCGCCATCCTGACGGTCCCCCGGGATGTGGCCCAGCAGCTTACCGATGTGCTGAAGGAAGCCGGCATCCGCGCCATCTGGAACTTCACCAATATGGAGCTCGAGGTGGGCGAGGACGGCCCGCTGGTGGAGAACATCCATTTCGCGGACAGTCTTCTGGTGCTGACCTACCATCTGGCAGAGCTGGACGACGCCAAGCAGCAGCAGAAATGACGCCTGCCTCCATCCCTGAAAGACAGGGGAACAGTTTTGACACCATCGCGGCCATCGCCACCGGTTCGGCGCTGGCCGCCATTGGCATCGTCCGGATCAGCGGACGATCCGCTCTGCCGGTGCTGGACCGGGTATTCCGCCCTCTGCGCGGAGCTCCCATGAGCCTACGGGAGGACCGGAGGCTGGTGTTGGGACAGCTTCTGACCCCGGATGGCGGGGTGCTGGACACATGTCTGGCCACCGTCTCCCGAGGACCCAACAGCTACACCGGGGAGGATACCGCTGAGCTGCAGTGCCACGGCTCTCCGGTGGTGCTGCACTGCGCGCTGGAGAGCCTCTTCGCCGCCGGCGCCCGGCAGGCCAAGGCCGGTGAGTTCACCCGTCGGGCCTTCCTGAATGGTCGGATGGATCTGACCCAGGCGGAGGCCGTGATAGACCTCATCGACGCGGAGACACCCCAGGCAGCGGAGAACGCCGCCGCCCAGCTGGATGGCGCCATCCGCCGGCGGACTGATGACATCTATGACAGTCTGGCCGCCGTATGCTCCCACTACCACGCCGTGCTGGACTATCCGGACGAGGACATCGAGCCCTTTGAACTGGCCGGCTACGCCGACACCCTGGAGCGGGCGGAGGCGCTGCTGGAGCGGCTGCTGGCCACCTTCCGCCGGGGAAGCGTCCTAAAAAACGGTGTGCCCTGCGTCATTCTGGGGCGGCCCAATGTGGGCAAGAGCTCCCTTTTGAACGCCTTGGTGGGCTATGACCGGGCCATCGTCACCGACATCCCCGGCACCACCCGGGACACCATCGAGGAAAAGGCTGTTTTAGGAGGCGTTCTGCTGCGGCTTTTGGACACTGCCGGCATCCGGGATACCGCTGATCCCATCGAACGGCAGGGCGTACTCCGGGCCAGAGACGCCGCCGGTGCCGCTCAGCTCGTGCTGGCCGTGCTGGACGGCTCCGCCCCCATGAACTCGGAGGATGAGGCTGTGCTGGCGGCCGCAAAGGCCACACCCCAGCATATCATCATAAGAAACAAGGCTGATCTTCCCGCCGCGTGGACCAGGGAGGACGCCGTGGCCGTGAGCGCCCTCACCGGCAGCGGACTGGACGACCTGGAGGATGCCGTTGCCGCCCTATTTCCTTCGGACAGCGCTCCGCCTGCGGGCGAGGTGCTCACCAATCCCCGGCAGGCGGACGCCGTAGGCAGGGCGCTGGAATATGTGCGGGCAGCCGCCCAGGCCATGAAGGAGGGCGTCACGCCGGATGCTGTGCTGACGGAGGTGGAGGGCGCCCTGACCGCTCTGGGAGAACTCACCGGACGCACCGTCCGGGAGGATGTCACCAACGGCATCTTCGCACGCTTCTGCGTAGGGAAGTGATACTGTTCGATCGAGTAGGGAAGATTTTCTCTCCCTTCTCACACCACCGTACGTGCCGTTTGGCATACGGCGGTTCAGCGTAGCTTCAAAGCGTGGCGCTCATTGTAGTAGTCCAAGCAGCTTACAAATCCTGCTTTCGCAAGCACCTCTTTGGATATCGCTCTTGCAACACAGTCTCCCTGGCCATGAACGCAGCCTATCGACTGCGGCGATGGCTTTTACGCTTTTTGCAA
>CAZVRP010000069.1:0-9016 GCA_964630255.1 uncultured Oscillospiraceae bacterium
GGTAGCTTCATGATGCATGGTGCGCTCAAAGCTTTGCGCACGCACGGACGCTGCTGATCGACGCCCAGACCCCGGGCCGCAGCGCTCCCGGGCTGGACGGGCCTGCCTTAAGCGGCGGCCAGAGCGAGATTATCGTTCTCAGTTAATTTGAAAGATCCCCGGTTTTAAGGATGTCCGGGTCATCCGCCCGCTTATTCCGCCCCCACGCCCCCGTCGAAACCATTGCAGCCCCGCGGCAAAGCGCGCTCCGTAGGCCGAAATACGGCATAAGCGCCATATCCGGGTTACTCCGCATTTCTCCTCTTCCAGCGCGGACCGCTGTCGGGTTCGCGTTGGAGATCAAGTCGGAGCCACAGCGCCGTTTTCGGCCTGTGAGCGCAGTGTGAGAACATACTGGGTATTATACTTTTTTAGGCTCGGGATATTCTTCGCCAAATGTATCAACCGTGACCTTATCCATGACCTGAGGCGTCAGAGGCTTATCGCCCCAGCCTGTCTTGGCGGCAGCGATTTTATCCACCACATCCATCCCCTCCAGCACCTGGCCGAAAGCGGCATACTGGCCGTCCAGATGGGGTGCGTCCTCGTGCATGATGAAAAACTGACTGCCGGCGGAGTCGGGGTCCATCGCACGGGCCATGGACAGGACGCCGCGGGTATGGCGCAGGTCGTTGGTATAGCCGTTAGCCGTAAATTCGCCGGGGATCTGGTAACCGGGGCCGCCGGTGCCATTTCCCTTGGGGCATCCGCCCTGGATCATAAAGCCGGGGATGACCCTGTGGAAGATCAGATCATTGTAAAAGCCCTGCTTCACCAGATTGACGAAATTATTGACCGTATTCGGCGCAATGTCAGGATACAGTTCTGCCTTGATAACGCCGCCGTCATGCATTTTGATGGTCACGATGGGATTTCTCATGCGTTAGCCTCCTTCAGTTTGCGATCCATCTCGCGGCGGGCGCTTTTTTCCGCCGCATCGTTTCGTTTGTCATACAGTTTCTTGCCCTTGCACAGCCCCAATTCGACTTTCACCAGGCTGTCCCTGAAATACAGCGACAGGGGCACCAGGGCCAGACCCTCCTGTCGCACCTTTGAGCCGAGGCGGGTAATCTCCCGCTTATGCATCAGCAGACGGCGGTCCCGGTCCGGATCAGCGTTGAAGTAGCTTCCCTGCTTATAGGGGCTGATGTGCATCCCATGGACCCACAGCTCCCCGTTTTTCACTCGGGCGTAACAATCCTTCAAATTGAGGGTCCCGGCGCGGATGGATTTTACCTCCGTCCCGGTCAGCTCTATACCGGCCTCGAACCGCTCCAGCACAAAATAATCGTGCATGGCCTTGCGATTGGCCGCGATCTGCTTCGTACCGCCTCTCTTGACCGGCATACAGCATACCTCCTTCCGGCTGTTTTGACAGATATATTATACTACATTTGCCATGATTTAGCAACCAAAACCATCGGCGGACGGCAATGTCCACCGATGGTCAGTATACCACGGCTGTCAAGGGGAAAAATAGCGACGTAGATCGGATATGGCCGTATCCCGTATCAAAAGCCGCCCCTGCTCCTCCCCATGGGTCTCCCAGGCCGCGCTCAGCGGCGTCTCCCGTCCGAACTCATACAGCGCCGGCCCCGCCGCCTCCGGGACAGCGGTGAGAATGTATCCCTCCCCTTCCGCATACAACGAGCTCTCTCCCTCCGCACAGCCCATGACCCCGCCCAGCAGCGTCTCAAGCTCCTCGAAGTAAAACGCCAGACGGTGCGGCTGTCCGGGCCGGGCGATCACGAGAGTGTCCTCCCCTGCGGCAAAGCATTCCGCCTCCGTGGATGACCAGGGATCCAGTCCCCTCTCCACCAGTGCCTGCCGCACCAGCGACAGCATCTGCTGCCGACTTGGCGCGTTCTCACGTGAAAACCAGATGGACACCGCCGTATCCGTTGCCTGGACCGTTCTCATATGTATATTACCTCCGCTGCGGGAAAATCTCATAGAATGATTATAAAACAGAATGTCCTGTGCCGTACAGAATAAAAATGTGGTAATTTACCGGACGATGTGTTATACTGAAAAAAACGGCGATGTTATGTAACCTACATACCATTGTTTTTTTGATTGTCGAGGCATATAAATGGATTATACGGAAAAAACGATGCGCCGGGTAAACGCCTATGAGGGCGTGATCGTGGATGTGACCGCCGACATGGTGGAGTTGTCCAACGGGACCGTCACTATCCGGGAGGTGGTGCACCATCCCGGCGGCGTGTGCGTGGCGGCGGTGGATGAGTACGGCGGCATAGCGCTGGTGCGGCAGTTCCGCTATCCCTTTAGATCCCATCTTCTGGAGCTGCCGGCCGGGAAGCTGGAAAAGGGCGAAGACCCACTGCCCGCCGCCAAGCGGGAGCTGAGCGAGGAGACAGGGCTGGAGGCCGGATGCTGGCGCGATCTGGGAACCATCTACACCTCCCCCGGCTTTTCTACCGAAACCCTCTATCTGTATCTGGCCACCGATCTGCACCAGGGCATGGCCCACCCTGACCCCAACGAGTTTCTGGATGTGAAGCGTCTGCCCTTGGCCGAATTGTTGAAAATGGTTGCGGACGGCTCTGTCCGGGACGCCAAGACCGTGGTCGGTGCGCTGAAAGCCGCCGCCGTTCTCGGCGGGAATTGATTTTTAGGCAGATATATGGTAGAATGATTTGATTGTATCCATATACGGTCATTTCACCCATACGATTCATTCTGGGAGCAATTTATGGAAAGATATGTCATTCACGGCGGAAAACCTCTGCACGGCAAAGTGGAGATATCCGGCGCCAAGAACGCGGCGGTAGCCATCATTCCCGCAGCCATCATGGTCCGGGGCGTGTGCAGGCTTGAAAATCTGCCTGAAATCAGTGACACAGACACCCTTCTGCATATACTCACCTTCCTTGGCGCCAAGGTCAATATGATAAACCGCTCCACCGTAGAGCTGGACTGCACGGACATCCAGATGGACCGCCTCCCCGAGCAGATGTGGACCCTGACTCGGAAGATACGGGCCAGCTATTACCTTATCGGCGCGATGCTGGGCCGCTTTGGCCGAGCATACAGCACCATGCCGGGCGGATGCAATTTTGGCGTCCGGCCCATCGATCAGCACATAAAGGGCCTGACCGCCCTTGGCGCGGATATGAACGTGTCCGGCGGCTTCATCCATGCGACCGCCAAAAACGGCCGTCTCCACGGCTCGACCATTTATTTGGATAAGGTGTCCGTAGGCGCCACCATCAATATCATGATTGCTGCCGCCACGGCAGAGGGCCGGACCGTCATCGAAAATGTGGCAAGAGAACCCCATATCGTAGATCTGGCCAACTTCCTCAACTCCATGGGAGCGGATGTGCGCGGCGCGGGCACGGATGTCATCAAGATACGGGGCGTCAGGCAGCTCCACGGCGGAACATACGCTCTCATCCCCGACCAAATCGAGGCCGGGACCTATATGGCTGCCGTGGCCGCTACCGGCGGCAGCATCCGGGTGTGCAACGTCATCCCGAAGCACCTGGAATGTATCTCCTCCAAGCTGCGGGAGATGAATGTCGACGTGGAGGAGGGCGACGACTATGTTCTCGTCCGCCGGGCCGGTCCCCTGCGCCGCACAAACCTTAAGACCATGCCCTATCCCGGCTTCCCCACCGACATGCAGCCTCAGATATCCGCCGTGCTCTGCATGGCCCCTGGCTCCAGCGTGGTGACGGAGGGCGTCTGGAGCAGCCGCTATAAATATGTGGCCGAGCTGAGAAAGATGGGCGCCCAGATCGTGGTAGAGGGTCAGACCGCCTTCATACAGGGCGTATCCCGGCTCACCGGCGCCAATGTGAAGGCATGCGATCTGCGTGCCGGGGCCGCGATCGTCATCGCCGGCCTTGCTGCGGAGGGCGTCACCTACGTGGAAGATATAAACTTTATCGAACGGGGCTATCAGAATCTTGTGGGCAAATTCCGCGCTCTGGGCGCGGATATCCGCTACGCGGAGGAACCCGATGAGTCCCGGGCCGTTAAGTCTGACAGATGGAACGCCGGCTGATATGCGCCTGACCGTTTTCGCCAGCGGCTCCTCTGGTAACTGTTCGCTCGTCCAGGGCGGCGGCGTCAGCATCCTTATCGACGCCGGCATATCCGCCCGGCGCATCCGCGCCGCCCTAGAGGCTGAGGGAGTCGGTCCCGGCCGGCTGGACGGTATCTTCATCACTCACGAACACTCGGACCATGTCGCGGGCCTCGCTGTCTTCGCTAGGCAGTTTCCTTTACCGGTCTATGCCCCCGGGACCGTGGCGAACGTTCTGCGCCGGTCATTCCAAAGGGGCTGTCCTTCTATCCGGGATATTCAGCCGGAGCGGCCCCTGGCCCTTGGCTCCATGACCGTTACCGCTTTCCCCACGCCCCATGATACGCCCGACAGCGTTGGCTACCGGCTGGAAGCGGATGGGGCATCGCTGGTCATTGCCACCGATACCGGCTGCGTGACGGATACCATGCTCCGCTATCTTTCCGGCGCGGACGCCGTGCTCATTGAGGCGAATCATGACGAGGCCATGCTCAGAAACGGACCCTATCCCGCCTATCTCAAGCAGCGTATCCTATCCGACCGTGGCCATCTGTCCAACGCCGAATGCGCCTGGCTGGCCGCCGTGCTGGCCCGGCGAGGGACAGGCTGTGTGGTCCTGGGGCACCTATCCCGGAAAAACAATACCCCTGCCTTGGCCCGGCAGACAGTGTTCCGGTCCCTGGAAGGCACCGACACACGGCTGTATGTGGCGCCGGAGCTGGGCCGTCTGGCGCTGGAGGTGGAACCGTGCTTCGTGTGACCGTGCTGTGCCAGGGTCGGCTGAAGGAACCCTATTTCATCGATGCCTGCCGGGAATACTTAAAGAGGCTGGCCGCCTACTGCAGGATAGAAGTCACGGAGCTGCCGGAGGGCGGCGATATGGCCGCACGCATCCCCAAGGGTGCTTATGTCATAGCCATGTGCATCGAGGGCAGAAAGCTGGACAGCCCCGCTCTGGCGGCAAAGCTGGAAAAGCTGGCCACAGACGGCGTCAGCCGCGTCTGCTTTCTTATCGGCGGCTCGGACGGTCTTGATCGGCGGGTGAAGGATATGGCGGACTTCAGCTTGTCCATGTCCGATATGACCTTCCCCCATCACCTGGCGCGGATCATGCTCCTGGAGCAGATATATCGAGCCTTTACCATCACAGCGGGGGCAAAATACCACAAATGACCGCCTCAGCGGCGTCGTGTGCTAAAAAGGTTTATGGAGGGGTTTTTATGTCCTGGGAACTTCATAAATTCGGGAAAGAGTATGAAAGCTGGCCCCGTACGCCGGCGGGCGAACCGGAGGAACCGGCATTCCTCACCCACTGCTCTCCTCTGGACATGGAAGCGGATATGACCCAGTCCATGCTGGAGGCCTATGGTATTCCCAGCGTGTGTCAATATCCCGGAGACGGGACTTTTGGGAAAATTATGCTCGGCATCAGCGGCTGCGGTGCGGATATCTATGTGCCGAAAAACATGCTGACCGACGCACGGGAGCTTCTGAAAGGAGAACCGGACGATGACGAATTACAGGAAGGAATTTGAGCGCTGGCTGGACAGCCCGGCCCTGTCCGATGAGGAATGGCATGAGCTGGACGCCATACGCGGCGATGACGAGCAGATTAAAAGCCGCTTCCGCGGGCCGCTGGAATTCGGAACTGCCGGCCTTCGGGGCGTCATGGGAACCGGTCTGGCACGGATGAACGTCCATGTGGTCCGCTGGGCCACCCAGGCGTTTGCGTCCCTGATCGTGGCCGAGGGCGACGAGGCCCGCCGCAAAGGCGTGGTCATCTGCTACGACTGCCGCATGCACAGCCAGGACTTTGCCGTGGAGGCGGCCTGCGTATGCGCCGCCAACGGCATCCACGTCCGCCTGTTCGACGCTCTGCGCCCCACGCCAGAGCTGAGCTTTGCCGTGCTGCGCTATGGCGCCACTGCAGGCATCAACGTCACAGCCAGTCACAATCCCAAGGAGTACAACGGCTACAAGGTCTACTGGTCTGACGGCGCTCAGCTTCCGCCCCATCACGCGGAGGCCGTAGCCAGGAACATGAGCGAGATCGATATCTTCACCGGCGTGTCCACTATGCCTTTTGATGAGTCGCTGGAAAAGGGACTGGTGGAATATCTTGGTGCCGAGACGGACGAGCTGTTCCTGCGCAACGTCATGGAGCAGGCCATCGATCCCGCCTGCGTCAAGGCCGTGGCTGACCGGTTCCAGGTTGTCTATACCCCCTTCCACGGGGCAGGCTACAAGCTGGTGCCGGAGGCGCTCAAGCGCTTGGGGCTGACCCACATCCATCCCGTTCCGGAGCAGATGGTCATCGACGGCTCCTTCCCCACGGTGGAAAGTCCCAACCCGGAAAATCCGGAGGGCTTCTATTTGGCGGTGGACCTGGCCCGGAAGGTCAAAAGCGAACTCATCGTGGGCACGGACCCCGACTCCGATCGGGTGGGGGTGATGGCTCTGGGAAAGGACGGCGAGTACCACACCATCACCGGCAACCAGATGGGCGCGCTGCTAGCGGACTATGTGATCTGTGCGCGCCGCAAGGCCGGCACCCTGCCGGATAATGCCGTGATCCTGTCCACCATCGTCTCCTCCGGCATGACCCGCGCTATATGCGAGGCCAATGGCGTCCACTTTGACGAGACCTTCACCGGCTTCAAGTTCATGGCTGAAAAGCTGGCGGCCTATGCCGCAGAGGGCGGCAGCTATCAGTATATATTGGCCTTTGAGGAGAGCTATGGCTACATGATGGGCGATTACGTCCGAGATAAGGACGCCGTTACTGCCTCCATGATGATCGTAGAGATGGCAGCACACTACTACAGCCAGGGCATGACCCTCCTGGACGCACTGGACGCGCTGTATGAAAAATATGGCTATTTTGCTGAAAAGACCGTTAACATCTACATGGCCGGCGTGGACGGCCCAGAGCGCATGGCGGCCCTTATGGCCGGCCTGCGGGACAAGGCGCCTTCGGAGTTTGCGGGCCAGCGGGTGATCCGTATGCGGGACTACCGGGACGGCACCATCACTGTGCCCGGCCTTGGCCCTGTGGGGCGCACCCCCATCGCTGGGTCAAACGTCCTGTATTTTGAGCTGGAGAACGACGCAAACTTTATTATCCGCCCCTCCGGCACCGAACCGAAGATCAAGATCTATATCCTTGTCAGGGGACGGGATATGGCCGAATGCCAGGAAAAGGCGGCTGCCTGCGCGGCGGAGGCGGAGGCCATGGGAAAGGAGTAATCTATGAAGAAATTTGCGAGCATTTTTCTTGTTTTATGTATCGTTCTGTGTCTTTGCGCCTCTGCCCTCGCCGTGGATGCTGGCGAGGAGAGGGTCGTTATCGGAGCGGACCTGTCGGAGGATCAGATCGCCTCTGTCTACAGTCAGTTCGGCCTTGTCCGGGGCAATGTGAAGGAGTTGACCGTCACCAACGCTGAGGAGCGGGATTATCTGGAGGGGCTGGTATCGGAGAGCGTCATCGGCACCCGCAGCATATCCTGCATCTATATCAAGGTCCTTGAAGAGGATGCCGGGCTGTCCGTCGCCACCAGCAACATCAACTGGTGCACCGATGATATGTATAGATCCGCTCTGATGACCGCCGGCATCTATGATGCCGACGTGCGGGTGGGCGCGCCCTTCGCCGTGTCCGGCACAGCCGCCCTCACGGGCATCTACAAGGCATACGAGGATATCACCGGCACCCAGCTTGCGGAGGAGGCGAAGGCCGCCGCCGCCGATGAACTGGTCATCACCGCGGAAATGGCCGACGTCATTGACGATGCCGACGCCGTGGCCATCGTCAACGAGCTCAAGCTCATTTTGGATGAGACCCAGAACATGACGGATGAGGAGCTCCGCGCCCAAATCGAACAGATAGCCGCCGATTACGGCTATACGCTGGACGAGGAGATGATAAATCGGCTCATCTCCCTGTGCAGGAGCCTGGAGGGGCTGTCCATCTCCGATCTGCAGGAGCGGGTGGAGAAGTTCAAGGATACCATCTCCACCGTCACAGAATACGCCCAGCAGGCCTCCTCCTTCGGTGAAAAAGTATCCCAGTTCTTCCAGCGGATCGTCACCGCCTTTCAAAACCTCTTTGGCGGCGGCAGCTGAACAGCGGACAGTCAAACAAGCGGGAAGCCCTGACGTCAGGGCTTCCCGCCAAAGCTTATTCCAAAAACAAGTTTTTCCGCCCGACCGCCTGGGGAGGCCGTCCGTCACAGGTCCAGTCGGAACAGCAGCTCTCCACTGCGGACCTTTGCATACTCTTTGCGTTGCATGTCCGCAGAGCGCCTGTCGGGCAGATGCGGACACAGGCGGGCTGACGCCCGCTAAGGACGACAACGACGCCATGCGGAAATCCGGCCTAAGGATTACCGCAGATCCTAACTTTTTAGACCATTAGGGCGCGCTGGCACGCGGACGCTTCCACGGTCATTGCTCAGTTCGATGACATCGCCTTCCTCCACGCCCATTTGGCGGGCGTCCGCATCGCTGATGCCGGCCATTGGTTCCCCTTGTTGACCTTGATGATCGTTCTGTCCCTGACATAGGCGTCCACGCCGCAGAGAACAGTGCGGGAGAAAAGATTATAGCCTTGGACCGCAAGTATATTGCAGCAAAACATACGGTCTGTTCAACGGAAACCTGACATAGAGCAGCGAGGACAGTATCCCGGAATGGGACGCCTGTCCTCGCTGTTTTTAGGAGTCAGCCCAGGGCGGCCAGAATATCGTCCAGGCTCACATACACCTCGCCGTCTATGGTGATGCCGGCCACGCCGGGGGAGACTACGATCTCGCCCTCATAGACGCCAGGGAGAATTTCAGTCTCTACGCCATCCACAGTCATGACACCGGCAACAGAAGATCCATCATCCACGGTCAGCTTCGTGAGGTAGCTGGTCTTGGTCAC
>CAZVRP010000070.1:0-9003 GCA_964630255.1 uncultured Oscillospiraceae bacterium
TGATCTCCATCGACCCGGGCCAGACCGAGGGCGCCAAAGCCATCGGGATGAACCATGTCCAGACCATGGTGAACGTCATCATCCCCCAGGCCCTGCGCAATATCATGCCCCAGATCGGCAATAACTTCATCATCAACATCAAGGATACCTCCGTGATGTTCATCATCAGCTTCACGGAGTTCTTCGCCGCACACCGGGCGGCGGTGGGCGCTACCTATAAATACTTCCCCTCCGCCACCATCGAGATGGTCGGATACCTCTGCATGACCCTCGTCGCCTCCCTCATCCTGCGTTGGGTGGAGCGGAGGATGGACGGTTCGGACAACTATGAGCTGGTGCTGGACGACCAGCTCACCCTCACCGCCGGGACATATAACCACCCGGGCAGGGGCACGCCTTTCGATGAGCACAACCCGGAATATCAGGAGCGCGTACGGCAGGAGATGCAATACGGCGGGCCAAAGGGGGATCGTTGATATGGCGGATACCATTCTTGAGATACGCCACCTGGGCAAGAGCTTCGGCTCACATGAGGTGCTGCGGGACATCGACTTCACCGTCTCCAAGGGGGACGTGACGGCCATCATCGGGTCCTCCGGCTCCGGCAAGAGCACCCTGCTGCGGTGCGTGAATCTGCTGGAGACCCCCACCAGCGGGGAGATACTCTTCCATGGAAAGGATGTCACCGGCCGGGGAGTCAACGCCCCGGAGTACCGGTCCCATGTGGGCATGGTGTTCCAGTCTTTCAACCTGTTCAATAATATGACCGTGCTGGACAACTGTATGGTGGGGCAGATGAAGGTCCTCAAAAGAAAGAAGGACGAGGCCCGGGAGATAGCCCTGCAATACCTGGACAAGGTGGGCATGGCTCCTTATATCAAGGCCAAGCCCCGGCAGATATCCGGCGGCCAGAAGCAGCGGGTGGCCATCGCCCGGGCCCTGGCCATGGGACCGGAGGTGCTTCTGTTCGATGAGCCTACCTCCGCCCTGGACCCGGAGATGGTGGGCGAGGTGCTCACCGTGATGCAGAACCTGGCGTCCGAGGGCATGACCATGCTGGTGGTCACCCATGAGATGGCCTTCGCCCGGGATGTGTCCACCCAGGTGGTATATATGAACCAGGGGGTCATCTGCGAGCAGGGCATCCCGGCGGATGTGCTCCAAAATCCCCAACGGCAGGAGACTAAGGATTTCCTGGCCCGGTTCAGGAGCGCCTGAGAAAAAAGCATAGAGGCAGGATAGATCCGCAGCGAAACTGCGGGTCTATCTTTTTTTGCCGACACAGCGCTTTTCCATTGCATTGTGGCGAAAATCTGCTATACTATGGGGAAACAGGAAACGGGAGGTATGCAGGATGAAGCGGAGGAGTGTCCTGTTCCTTATGTTGACCGCCGGACTGCTATGTATGCTCATGGCCGGTTGCGGCGGAGAGGAGAAGAGTCTTATCGCCGACGCGGAGGTCGTGATGGACCGGGTCATAGACCTGGCCGATCCCAATCCCCCCGGGGAGGACGAGCCCTCGCCGTCCCCGGAGCCGTCCCCGTCCCAGACCCCTGCGGCGGAGGAGACCACGCCTGCCTCCGGAGAGCCGTCGGGGGCCTCCGCCGATGCCGGCGCACTGCGGCCCGGGACCTATGAGGCCGGCGATGGAAGCGTTTTGGAGGTGGCCGAGGACGGTACATGCACCTATGAGACCGTCATCTCCGGCACCGTCAACGGCGAGCCCATGAGCGGCGCCGTCACCTTCCATGGCTCGGTGGAGAACGGGGACATCGTCTTCACCAAGATCACCTATTTCGGCCTGGACATTACCGCTCTGGCCGCCGCTGCGGGCTATGACGATCCCTCCTACTGGGAGGCTGCCGCCCAGAGCCTATACAACGGATAGAGGAGACGCCATGAAATTCAAAGCCTTTCTCGCACGGAAAAACATCGAGATATCCGTGCGCCGGTATCTGGTGGACGCCCTGGGGGCCATGGCCCAGGGGCTGTTCTGCACGCTGCTGATCGGCACCATTTTGAACACCCTAGGCCAGCAGCTGCACATCGGCTTTCTCACCACAGCCGTGGCCAACATAAACGGAACGGACTACACCGTGGGGGGCCTGGCCTCCGCCATGGTGGGTCCGGCCATGGCCGTGGCCATCGGCTATGCGCTGCAGGCCCCGCCTCTAGTGCTGTTCTCCCTGATACCCGTGGGCATCGCCACTAACGCCCTGGGAGGCGCGGGCGGTCCGCTGGCCGTGCTGGCGGTTGCCATCGTGGCTGCGGAGCTGGGAAAGGCCGTGTCCAAGGAGACGAAGATCGATATCTTGGTCACCCCTCTGGTCACCATCCTCATCGGCTTGGGTGTGGCCTGGCTCATCGCCGCGCCTATCGGCACCGCCGCCAGCTGGCTCGGCCGGCTCATCATGCTGGCCACGGAGCTGCAGCCTTTCTGGATGGGCATCATCGTGTCCGTGGCGGTGGGTGTGCTGCTGACGCTGCCTGTGTCCTCCGCCGCTATATGCGCGGCCTTGAGCCTGACGGGCCTGGCCGGCGGTGCCGCCGTGGCGGGCTGCTGCGCCAATATGGTGGGCTTCGCCGTCATGAGCTTTCGGGAGAACCGCTGGGGCGGCCTGGTCAGTCAGGGCATCGGCACCAGTATGCTCCAGATGGGCAATATCGTGAAAAATCCCCGGATATGGCTGCCCGTCATCGTCACCAGCGCCATCACCGGCCCCGTCGCCACCTGTCTTTTCAAAATGGAGATGAACGGCGCGGCGGTGAATTCCGGCATGGGTACCTGCGGCCTGTGCGGCCCCATCGGCGTGTGGACGGGCTGGCTGGCGCCCTCCGAGGCCGCCATCGCCAACGGCGCCTCTGCCATCGTCCCCGGGGCCATGGACTGGCTGGGCCTGGCGCTGGTGTGCTTTATCCTGCCCGGCCTCCTCTGCTGGGCCCTGGGTCTTCTGTGCCGGAAGCTGGGCTGGATACGGGAGGGCGACCTGACCCTGGAGTGAGTTCAATATATACCGGCCTTTGGGATATAATATAAGGAGCTATTGAAAGAGGTGACGTCATGACGTATCATAAGGAATTCGAGGCCACGCCGGAGATGATCCATACCATGGACATGTACTGGCGGGCGGCCAACTATCTGGCGGCGGGCCAGCTGTATCTGCTGGATGACCCTCTGCTGAAAAAGCCCCTGACAGAGGCCAGCTTCAAGCGGAAGATCGTGGGCCACTGGGGTACCGTGCCCGGCCAGAACTTCATCTACACCCACCTGAACCGTGTTATAAGGGCCTATGACCTGGACATGATCTACCTGTCCGGCCCCGGCCACGGGGGCAACGCCATGGTGGCCCAGGACTGGCTGGACGGCAGCTATACCGAGGTCTACCCCAACATCACCCGGGATGAGGCCGGCATGGAAAAGCTTTTCCGCCAGTTCTCCTTCCCCGGGGGCATCCCTTCCCATGTGGCCCCGGAGACACCAGGCTCCATCCACGAGGGGGGCGAGCTGGGTTACTCCCTGGCTCATGCCTTCGGTGCCGTCAGCGATAACCCGGGCCTAATCGCCGCCTGCGTGGTGGGCGATGGCGAGGCCGAGACCGGCCCTCTGGCCACCTGCTGGCACCTCAATAAATTCACTGACCCCCGGACCGATGGGGCGGTGCTGCCCATCCTGCACCTGAACGGGTACAAGATCGCCAACCCCACTGTCTTCGCCCGCATCTCCCATGAGGAATTGGAAGCGTTCTTCCGAGGCTGCGGCTGGGAGCCTCTGTTCGTGGAGGGCAGCGAGCCCGAGCCCATGCACGAGGCCATGGCCAAAGCCCTGGACACGGCCATCAGGACCATCCTGGAAAACCAGGAGCGGGTCCGGAAGCACGGCGACGGCGCCCGGGTGACATGGCCCATGATCGTGCTGCGTACCCCCAAGGGCTGGACCGGCCCCAAGGTGGTGGACGGCAGCGTTGTGGAGGGTTCCTTCCGGGCCCACCAGGTGCCCATCTCCGCCGACAGCGAGGAGCACCGGCGCATGATAGAGGACTGGCTCAAATCCTATCGGCCCCAGGAGCTGTTCGATGATAACGGCGTGCCTGTCCAGGCCCTGCTGGACTTCCCGCCCAGAGGGAACGCCCGCATGGGCGCCAACCCCCACGCCAACGGCGGCCTGCTCCTGAAGGATCTGCGCCTGCCCGATTTTCGGGATTACGGGGTGGATATACCCGCCCCCGGCGCCGTGGACGGGGAGGATATGCGCCGCCTGGGCGAATTTGTCCGGGACATCTATAAGCTCAACCGGGACGAGCGGAACTTCCGGGTCTTCGGCCCGGACGAGACCATGTCCAACCGGCTGGGGGCCGTGTTTGAGGAGACCGGCCGGGACTGGAACGGCGAGATACTGGACGGGGACGAGTTTCTGTCCCGGGACGGCCGGGTCATGGACGCGTTTTTGAGCGAGCATGTGTGCGAGGGTATGCTGGAGGGGTATCTGCTCACCGGTCGCCACGGCTTTTTCAACTCCTACGAGGCATTCATACGCATCGTGGACAGTATGGTTTCTCAGCACGCCAAGTGGCTGAAGGTATGCCATCAGCTGCCTTGGCGGCAGAAGATCGCCTCCCTCAACTATGTGCTGGCCTCCAATGTCTGGCAGCAGGACCACAACGGATTTACTCACCAGGACCCGGGCTTTTTGGACCACGTGGCCAACAAAAAGGCGGATGTGGTGCGGCTGTACCTGCCCCCCGACTCCAACTGCCTTTTGAGCGTGTTCGACCACTGCATCCGGAGCCGGGATTATGTAAACGTCATCGTGGCCTCCAAGCACCCACGGCCCCAGTGGCTGACCATGGATCAGGCCGTCAAGCACTGCACCGAAGGCATCGGCATCTGGCAGTGGGCCTCCACAGATGCCGGACAGGAGCCCGATATCATCATGGCCTGCTGCGGCGAGACGCCCACCTTGGAGACCCTGGCCGCCGTTACCATTTTGCGTGATGCTTTCCCGGAACTGCGCATCCGGGTCATCAATGTGGTGGACCTGATGCGGCTGCAGTCCGACACCCAGCACCCCCACGGCCTGCCCGACCGGGATTATGACATGCTCTTCACCATCGATAAGCCCATCGTGTTCGCTTTCCACGGCTATCCCAGCCTCATCCACGAATTCACCTACCGGCGGAAGAACAAAAATCTCCATGTCCGGGGCTATATCGAGGAGGGCACTATCACCACGCCCTTTGATATGCGGGTACTGAACAACCTGGACCGGTTCCATCTGGTGCTCACAGCCCTGCAGAATCTGGAGTGCCTGGGCAACCGCAGTGCCTTCCTGGCCCAGCAGATGAAGGATAAACTGGTGGAGCACCGGCAGTATATCAACAAGTACGGCGTTGATATGCCGGAGATCACCGAATGGCGATGGGAAAATGCCCCCTCGTTTGAGGACGCCTCGCCCCCGCTGCCCCGCAACATCCAATAAATGCTGATAGAGGAAGAGCTTCATCTGGCGTTCCGGACGGGTATTGGCCGGAGATCATCCCGGAGCGCCGGTGAGGCGCAGAGGACGGAGAAACGACACATAGTAAAGCGCGCACTTTTCCGCCAGGAGGCTTGTCCGTATTGCATCCACGCGAAAAAGGCTATCCGAGCCGCTTTTGACACGGCAGGAAAATGACCATGCACACGATTCAAGATATCAGAACAGAATACGACCGGCTCGACCGGCTGTTGAGCGCGGACACCTCGGAGGTGGAGATCGTGATCTCTCCGCGAAGTGTGAAGCGCCTTGGGAGCTTTCGCTTCCCCGAGAAAAACGTGCCGCCGCTGTTGGCGAAGCCTCTGCAGATATCCATTTCCGCCGTTGCCATGGAGGACGAGAATTTGTTTTGGGACACGATCCGGCATGAGTACGCCCACGCGGTCGTATATCTGACCCATCCGGGCGAACATCACGGGCATGATGAGGTCTGGAAGTCTGTCTGCCGCAGGATAGGATGCGCACCTAAAAGCACGGCCGCAGCCAGCGAAGGGCAGAAAGAGGAATGGGCTGCCTCCGCGAGATACCGTGTCCATTGCGAACACTGCGGCGCAGATTCCTATTACCATCGCGCCGGAAAGACCGTTCAGATCCTGATGTACGGAGACCGGAAGCGTGTGCAGTGCCGCTGCGGCTCGCGTGAGCTTACGCTCTATATACGCCAGTAACTGGCCCAGCGGCAGCGTTGATTTCACAGAAATGTAATATATCCGCACTTTCTTTTGTAATATCTGCCCGGTAAAATGATAATTGCAAGAGACAGTTTCATCTTTTTCATTTTGTCCTCACTCTATAGGATCGCCGGAGCCGTCAGACTCCGGCGATTCCTTTTGTGCGCGAACAGGGCTTGTCTGCGGCGGGATTTTGTACTACAATAATCTCTACAAATTTTATTCAGCGAGGTATATCAGCAAATGATCAAGAAAGAAATCAGCGAGCTGCGTCGGCGCTTCCAGCCCGAAAAGACGGCCATTTCCCATATCTACGGATGCTATGTGAATACGCAGAAGGAGATCATCTCCTACATTGACGAATCCTTTGGCCTTATGCCGGCGGATGAAGCCGGCCAATATCTCACCCTCCTCAAGAAGTCCCTTTCCGGGCGACTGGGGAAGAATCTGATTGACATCGTGTTCTCCACCCAGCAGGTCATGGACAGCGAAGAGCACCGCGCCCTTATGGCACTGCGTGACTCCGAACTGAAGGATGGGCAGCAGCGGAATGCCTTTTATGAAAAGATCATCCAGTCACTGGACATGGG
Organism: uncultured Oscillospiraceae bacterium; assembly: GCA_964630255.1. Classification (GTDB taxonomy): domain Bacteria; phylum Bacillota; class Clostridia; order Oscillospirales; family Oscillospiraceae; genus CAJOIG01. The sequence continues at coordinate 6,795 of CAZVRP010000070.1, forward strand.
CGACAGCAACTATCTGATCCTGCTTGCCTACGACGCCTATGACGTACCCTACCGCGCCAAGGACGGCATGAGACAGACGGACAGCTCGGATCTTCTGTACCGCTATATCATCTGCGCCGTCTGCCCGGTGAAAGACGGCAAGCTGGCGCTGGGCTATTTCTCCGGCGACAACGAGTTCCACAACTGCCTTGCCAATCAAATCGTATCTGCGCCGGAGCTGGGCTTCCTGTTCCCGACCTTCGATGACCGCGCCGCCAATATCTACAATGCGCTTTTTTATGTCCGCAAGCCGGAAGAACTGCATCATGAGTTCATCGACGGCGTTTTCAATGTCGATCCGCCCATGTCGGCTGCGGAACAGCGCGAGGCGTTCCAGATAATTCTTTCCGATTCCGAGCTCTCCAACATGAGCATCATCCAGGCCATTCACGAGCAGCTCAAGGCCCGGATCGACGAGCATAGGGACCGCCGGGAGGACGAGCCGCTTACCGTTTCCGCCGGCGATGTGTCAGCCATTCTGACCGATCTCGGCGTAGATGACAAGAAGATCAAGGCTTTCGAGCAGAAATACTCGGAACGCTTCGGCACAGGCGCAGTCCTGCCACCGGAGAACATTATCGACAGCAGCCGCTTCGAGCTGAAGATTGGCGACGCCACGGTGAGCGTCGATCCCGCATACAGTTATCTTATTGAAACGCAGGTCATCGAGGGGAAAAAGTACATCCTGATCCCCGCCGCTGCCGAGGCCGAAATCAACGGCTTTGCCGTGCAGGTGTGACACTGCTATGTAGTGCCTACTGAATGGCCGGAACTTCTGGAATCCTCGGAAAACTAATCAGTTGACCAAGATCAAAATCATATTTGAAAGCACTTTGGATAAATAAAAGTAAATGCTGTCGGCCGTGGCCTGTAATCGTATTTGTTCAAAATTCCGAAGGAACAACACTCCGCTGCGCAATTGACCGGCCGGATTTCCGGCGGATGCGGCGGATGGTGGAGGACGGCGCGGTCAGCGCCATGGCTGTCAGAGACTGGTCCCCTTTTGTCTCTAACCTCTTTCAAAAAATACCATCTTAATTTTTTGGCGCATGGAAACGATAATATATATATGATGCGGCAGACAGGATCTAAACGAAAAATTTCCCTTTGTCCGCGTCCCGGCCAAGGGCGGGCACTTTTGTCGCCGGTGGAAGAACAGAGATATTTTAGCACGGGTTGTGAGGCACGCTTTCTCGCATACTGTATGGGCCGGCAGAAAAACGGGAGGATAAATCATGGGAAAGCGTTGGTTTTTGCGGCTGCGCATGGTAGCCGCAGTATTTATAATCATGGCCGTCTGCACGGTGACGGCCTTTGCCGACGGGGCGCTGATCCCCGTGGGCGAGACGGTTGGCATACAAATAGAGACGGAGGGCGTGCTGGTGGCGGGCGTCACCGGTGTGCAGACACGGTCGGGTACGGCGTGCCCGGCGCAAGACGCGGGCATCCAGGCGGGGGATGTGATCGTAGCCCTGGATGGCCGGGCGGTGGATACCGCTATGGAGATCATCACCGCCGTGGAGAATTTGTCCGGGGCCAGTACTCAGGTGACTGTGCGGCGGGATGGCCGAACGGAGAGCTTTTCCGTGACGCCGGCCCGGGAGAGCGACGGCGGTCTGCGTCTGGGGCTGTGGCTCCGGGACGGGGTGGCGGGCATCGGCACCGTTACCTATATTGACCCGGAGACCGGTGCCTTCGGCGCCTTGGGCCACGGGGTGAACGATGTGGATACGGGCGTGCTGCTCCCGGTGGCGGAAGGGGCCGTATGCCGAGCGCAGATTGTGGATGTGAAGCGGGGCACTGCGGGCGCTCCGGGAGAACTGTCCGGCTGCTTTGACGCCGGAGATGTGATCGGCCGCATCGATGAAAACACGGCCTGCGGCATTTTCGGCGTCATCAGCGGAGATATAGGCTCGCTGCGCCCGGCGGTACCCGTGGGCGCACCGTCGGAGGTAGTCAATGGCCCGGCTACCATCCTGTCCTGCGTGGCGGGACAGGATATCCGGGAGTATGACGTGGAGATATGCCGCACGGGCATGGCCGCCGGGAGCGGACGGGATCTGATGATCCAGGTGACCGACCCGGAACTGCTGTCCAGAACAGGGGGCATCGTCCAGGGCATGAGCGGCAGCCCGATCCTGCAAAACGGGAAGCTGATCGGCGCGGTGAC
>CAZVRP010000071.1:0-8818 GCA_964630255.1 uncultured Oscillospiraceae bacterium
ATCAAGGTCATGTGCGCCGGCCGCCTGGGCGGCGCTGAGATCGCCCGCTCTGAGAGCTATCACGAGGGCACCATTCCCCTGCAGACCATCCGCGCCGACATCGACTATGGCTTTGCCGAGGCCGCGACCACCTATGGCCGCATCGGCGTGAAGGTCTGGATCTATAAGGGCGAGGTCCTCACCACTACCCTGCGCACTACCCCTCGGGTCATGGATATGAACCGCCGGGATAATCGTGACCGCCGGGATCGCCGCGACCGCCGGGATAACCGGGGCCGGAGCGGCCGGTCCAACAGCGGATATAACCGGGACAACCGCCAGGGCGGCAACAACCGGGATAACCGCCAGGGCGGCGGCTACAATCGAGATAACCGCCAGGGCGGCGGCAACAACCGGGATAACCGCCAGGGCGGCTACAGCCGGCCCAACAATACTGCCCGTCCGGCAGCTCCCGCCGCTCCTGCGGCTCCCAAGGAAGGAGGCGACGCATAATGCTGATGCCTAAACGTGTCAAATATCGTCGCGTCCAGCGCGGCCGCATGCGCGGCAAGGCCACGCGCGGCAACTTCATCGCCTACGGCCAGTATGGCATCGTCGCTACGGAGCCTTGCTGGATCACGGCCAATCAGATCGAGGCGGCTCGTGTCGCCATGAACCGTTACATGAAGCGCGGCGGTAAGGTCTGGATCAAGATCTTCCCCGACAAGCCTGTGACGAAGAAACCCGCCGAGACCCGTATGGGTTCCGGCAAGGGCGCTCCGGAGTTCTGGGTCGCCGTGGTCAAGCCCGGCCGCGTGCTGTTCGAGATCGCCGGCGTTGACGAGGCGACGGCCCGGGAGGCCATCCGCCTGGCCAGCCATAAGCTGCCCTGCAAGACAAAATTCATCGCCCGCGAAGACGCTGCGGCTGAGGAGACTGGAGGCGAAGCAGATGAAGGCTGAAGAGATACGCTCCCTGTCTGTGGATGAGCTGGAAGGAAAGCTCGCCGAGCTTAAGAAGGACCTTTTTATGCTCCGCATGCAGCACGCCACCAATCATCTTGACAACCCCCTCAAGATCCCCGCTGTCCGCCGGGATATCGCCCGGGTCAAGACCGTGATCCGCGAGAAGAAGGAGGCCTGAAGATGAGCGAAGTGAGAACAAGTACCCGGAAGACCCGGGTGGGCAAGGTCGTCTCCGACAAGATGGATAAAACCGTCGTCGTCATCGTGGAGGACCGAGTGGCCCATAAGACCTACAAAAAGATTATCGGACGTACCTACCGCCTGAAGGCCCACGACGAGAACAACGAGTGCGGCATCGGCGACCGCGTCCGGGTGATGGAGACCCGCCCCCTCAGCCGCGACAAGCGCTGGCGCGTGGTCGAGATCATCGAGAAAGCGAAGTAAGGAGGCGTCGAAATGATCCAGGCTGAATCTTATCTGAAGGTCGCCGACAACACCGGCGCCAAGGAAATCAAGACCATCCGTGTTCTGGGCGGCTCCAAGCGCAAGTACGGCAATATCGGCGACGTGGTCGTTGCCTCCGTGCGCAAGGCGGCCCCCGGCGGCACGGTGAAGAAAGGCGACGTGGTCAAGGCTGTCATCGTGCGCTCCGCCAGCGGTGTGCGCCGGGCTGACGGCACCTATGTCCGCTTCGACGAGAATGCCGCCGTTCTGATCCGCGAAGATGGCAACCCCACCGGCACCCGTATCTTTGGACCGGTCGCCCGTGAGCTGCGCGACAAGGACTACATGAAGATCCTGTCCCTGGCTCCGGAAGTAATATAAGGAGGCGGTCGGAATGGAAATTCGTAAAGACGATACCGTCGTCGTCCTGTCCGGCAAGGACAAGGGCAAGCAGGGGAAGGTCATGAGCGCTGACCCCAAGGGCGGAAAGGTAATCGTGTCCGGCGTGAACGTGGCCAGCCGCCATCGCAAGCCCCGCAATCAGCAGGATGAGGGCGGCATCATCAAGATCGAGACCCCCATCTATGCCAGCAAGGTACAGATCGTCTGCCCCAAGTGCGGCAAGGCCGTCCGTGTGGGTCACAAGCGCGTGACGAAGACCATCTCCGGCAAGGAGAAGGAAGTCAGCGTCCGTGTCTGCCGCAAGTGCGGCGCAGAGCTGTAAGGAGGAGGAAGCAATGGCCAGACTGAAAGAAATGTATCAGAATGAGGTCGCTCCCGCCCTCATGCAGAAGTTCCAGTACAAGTCCACCATGCAGATCCCCCGCCTGGATAAGATCGTTGTATCCGTTGGCTGCGGCGACTGCAAGGACAACGCCAAGGCCCTGGACAACGTCATCAAGGAGATCTCCGCGCTGACGGGACAGAAGGCCGTGGCCACTACCGCCCGCAAGTCCATCGCCAACTTCAAGCTCCGTGAGGGCATGAAGGTGGGCGTGAAGGTTACATTGCGCCAGGAGCGGATGTGGGAGTTTCTGGACCGCCTGTTCAATGTGGCCCTGCCCCGCGTCCGAGACTTCCGGGGTATCAGCGCCGATGCTTTCGACGGCCGGGGCAACTACTCCCTGGGCCTGAAGGAGCAGATCATCTTCCCGGAGATCGACTACGATAAAATCGAGAAGCTGCGCGGCATGAACATTGCCATCTGCACCACCGCCAAGACCGACGAAGAGGCCCGCGAGTTCCTGCGTCTCATGGGCGCTCCGTTCGCAGGCTAAGGAGGAGAAAGATCATGGCTAAACTTTCTATGAAGCTCAAGCAGCAGGCTCCGGCCAAGTACTCCACCCGGAGGTACAACCGCTGCAAGATCTGCGGCCGTCCCCACGCCTATCTGCGGAACTATGGCATCTGCCGCATCTGCTTCCGCAATCTGGCTTACAAGGGCCAGATCCCCGGCGTGCGCAAGGCGTCCTGGTAAGGGCGTCCGGGGCGTATGCCCCCAGGGCCGGAACATTTCGGCCCTGGGCGACCATTATTTTTCGTAAAAAGCCTGTGAAAGGCCGAGCTCAATCGAGTATTGACCCGGAACCTCACGGGACTGACCGCAAAGCGCGGTAACTCTGAATGAAGGAGGACCATCCATGCAGATCACCGACCCCATCGCAGATATGCTGACCCGCATCCGCAACGCCGGAACGGCCAAGCATGAGACCGTGGACGTACCTGCGTCCAAAATGAAAAAGGCCATCGCCGAAATCCTTCTCAACGAGGGATATATCAAGAGCTACCAGCTCGTGGACGACGGCACCCAGGGGATCATCCGCATCACTCTGAAGTATCTCCCCGGCAAGGAGAAGGCCATCACCGGTCTTCGCCGCGTTTCCAAGCCCGGCCTGCGGGTGTACGCCGGGGCCGATGAGTTGCCCCGCGTCCTGCGCGGCCTGGGCATCGCTATCATCTCAACCTCCAAGGGCATCATGACCGACAAGGAAGCCCGCAAGCTCCACGTCGGCGGCGAGGTCCTTGCGTTTGTGTGGTAAGGAGGTAGCGGATATGTCTAGAATCGGCAGAGCGCCCATTACCATCCCCGCCGGCGTCACCGTGACGGTGGGCGAGGGCAACGAAATCACCGTTAAGGGCCCCAAGGGCCAGATCACCCAGACCGTGTCTCCCGCCATGACCATCGAGGTGGACGGCGGAGCGCTGCATGTGAAGCGCCCCGACGATGAGGCCCAGAGCCGCTCCATTCATGGTTTGACCCGGACCTTGATCAACAACATGGTCGTTGGCGTCACGGAGGGCTTTTCCAAGACTTTGGAGATCAACGGCGTGGGCTACCGCGCCGCGAAGGAAGGCACCAACCTCGTTATGAACCTGGGCTACAGCCACCAGGTGGTGGTCCCCGATACGGAGGACATCACCACGGAGGTTCCTAATCCCAACCAGGTCATCGTGAAGGGTATTGACAAACAGAAGGTCGGCCAGTTTGCGGCCGATGTCCGCAGCAAGCGTCCCCCTGAGCCCTACAAGGGCAAGGGCATCAAGTACGCCGACGAGGTCATCATCCGCAAGGAAGGCAAGACCGGCGCGAAATAAGGAGGTGTGCTTTAAATGGTAACAAGACCCAATACGAGAGCAAAGCGTGACAGACGCCACTACCGGCTGCGCTTCAAGATCAAAGGCACGCCCGAGCGTCCCCGTCTGTGCGTCTTCCGCAGTGAGAAACACATCTACGCCCAGATCATCGACGATGTGGCCGGCGTCACTCTGGCCGCCGCGTCCAGCAATGAGAAGGGCTTTGAGGGTCCTGGCTCCAACCAGGAGGCCGCCAAAAAGGTGGGCCAGGCTGTGGCCGAACGGGCCCTGGCAAAGGGCGTGGAGACCGTGGTATTTGACCGCGGAGGCTATGTATACCACGGCCGTGTGCAGGCCCTGGCCGAAGGCGCCCGCGAGGGCGGCCTGAAATTCTGAGGGAGGAGGAAACGAAATGGCTTATCAGAACGATCGGCGGCCCCGCCGCAGAGAGGAGCAGGACGCTCCCGAATTCGTGGAAAAAGTAGTTTCCCTCAACCGTGTTGCCAAGACCGTCAAGGGCGGCCGGATCATGCGCTTCGCGGCGCTTTGCGTCGTCGGCGACGGCAAAGGCCGGGTCGGATTCGGAACCGGCAAGGCGAACGAGGTGTCCGAGGCTATCCGCAAGGGCTTGGAGGACGCGAAGAAGAATCTGGTGAACATCACCCTGTCCGGCACAACCATTCCCCATGAGGTCATCGGCGCGTTCGGCGCCGGCCGCGTGCTCCTGAAGCCCGCAGCCCCCGGTACCGGCATCATCGCCGGCTCCGCTGTGCGCGCGGTGATGGAGGCCGTCGGCATCTCCGACATCCGCGCCAAGTGCTTGCGCAGCCACAATCCCGGCAACGTGGTGGCCGCCACCATGGCCGGGCTGACCTCTCTCCGGGACGCCCGTCAGGTGGCCGCCGTCCGTGGCAAGGCGCCTAACGAGATCCTGGGTTAAGGAGGCGCACCATGGAAAAGAAACTGAAGATCGAACTCGTCAAGAGCCTGAACGGCCGTCACGATAAGCATATTGCGACCGCCGCATCCCTGGGCTTGCATAAGATCGGCCAGTCCACCGTGCAGCCCGACAACCCCCAGACCCGCGGCAAGATCGCCCAGATCGGCTATCTTGTGAAGGTCACGGAAGAATAAGGAGGGGCCAACAATGCAGATTCATGAACTTTCTCCCGCTCCCGGCAGCCGGAAGGATGCCTGGCGGAAGGGCCGCGGCCACGCTACCGGCAACGGCAAGACCGCCGGCCGGGGCCACAAGGGCCAAAAGGCCCGAAGCGGCGGCGGTGTGCGCGTGGGTTTTGAGGGCGGCCAGATGCCTCTGGCTCGCCGCATTCCTAAGCGCGGCTTCAACAATATCTTTGCCAAGCCCCTGGAGTCCGTCAATGTGAGCGTACTCAACGACCGCTTTGCCGACGGCGCCGAGATCGACGCCCAGACCCTGCTGGACGCCGGCGTGCTGTCGAAGTGCCAGTACGGCGTCAAGATCCTGGGCAGCGGTGAGCTCACCAAGAAGCTCACCGTTCGTGCCGCGGCTTTCTCCGCCTCTGCCAAAGAAAAGATAGAGGCCGCAGGCGGAAAGGCTGAGGTGGTGTAAAGTGCTGAAGACGTTTGCAAATGCATGGAAGATCGTTGATATCCGCAAGAAGATCCTCTTCACGCTGTTCATCGTTCTCCTGTATCGGGTGGGTAACGCCGTCCCCGTGCCTTTCGTCAATGTGTCCTATCTCCAGGAGTATTTCACTTCCCTGGAAAATACGGTCCTTGGCCTGTATAACGTCATGAGTGGCGGCGCGTTCTCCTCGGCGACCATCTTTGCTCTGTCCATCCAGCCCTACATCAACGCATCCATCATCATGCAGCTTTTGTGCGTGGCCATCCCCGCGCTGGAGCGCATGAGCAAGGAACAGGGCGAGGAGGGTCGCAAGAAGATCGCCTCCATCACCCGGTATGCCACGGTGGCCATCGCCCTGCTCCAGGGCTTTGCCTACTACATGCTCATCCGGGCCAACAGCCTTCTCACCGCCGACGGCGACGGCGTCTGGGCGGCTATCGTTATCGTAGCTACCTTCTGCGCCGGCTCCGCCCTCATCATGTGGCTGGGCGAGCAAATCACCGAGTTCGGCATCGGCAATGGCATCTCCATCATTCTGTTTGCCAGCATCGTGAGCCGGTTCCCCTCCAATATGATCAGCACGGTCACCGGCGTCTCCGCCGGGACGGTCACCTGGTGGGCGGCGCTGCTGATCTTCCTGGGAGCGCTGGCAATCATCGTTGTGATCGTGTTCGTCAACGACGCTGAGCGGCGAATACCGGTCCAGTACTCAAAGCGGGTGGTGGGCCGTAAGATGTACGGCGGTCAGAGCACCCACCTTCCCATGAAGGTGAACATGTCCGGCGTCATGCCTATCATCTTTGCCCAGTCCATCTCCACTCTGCCCGGCACCATCGTCCGGCTGCTTGGGTCCACCGGCGGCTTTGCCACCTATATCTCCAGAACCGATACCTGGACGTATGTGATCGTGTACGCGCTGCTGATCGTCTTCTTTGGGTACTTCTATGCGACCATTCAGTTCAATCCCATTGAGATCAGCAACAACCTGCGCAAGAACGGCGGCTTCATCCCAGGCTACCGGCCGGGTAAGCCCACCAGCGAGTTCATCCAGAAGGTTCTCAACAAAATCACCCTGTTTGGCAGCATCTATCTGTGCATCGTCGCCGCCGTGCCCTATATCCTGAGCATTTATTCCGATGTGGCGCAGAATATGGGCATATCCCTTGGCGGCACCTCCATCATCATCGTGGTGGGCGTGGCGCTGGAGACGGTGCAGGCGCTGGAGAGCCAGATGCTCATGCGCCACTACAAGGGCTTCCTTGAATAAGAAGGAGGGTGTTGGCTATGAAGATCATCGTGCTCGGCGCCCCTGGCGCCGGGAAGGGGACCCAGGCGGAGATCCTGTCGAAGAAACTGGATATCCCCACCATCTCCACCGGCAACATCCTGCGGGCCGCCGTGAAAGCGGGCACCCCCACCGGCCTGAAGGCCAAGTCTTTCATGGACGCGGGTGCACTGGTTCCCGATGATGTGATCATCGGCATCCTGGCGGAGGCCCTCCGGGAGCCTGCCTGCGGCAAGGGGTATATCCTGGACGGCGTGCCCCGCACCATCCCTCAGGCCCAGGCCATGGAGGACCAGGGCGTGGCGATCGACGTGGCGCTGGCCCTGGAGGTGGACGATGACGTCATCGTTGAACGTATGTCCGGCCGGCGCACCTGCCCGGACTGCGGCGCGTCCTACCATGTGGTGAACAATCCGCCGAAGAAAGAGGGCGTATGTGACGCCTGCGGCGCCAAGCTCACCATCCGGTCGGACGACGCACCGGAGACGGTCCGCAGCCGTCTTGACACCTATCATCAGCAGACGCAGCCGCTGCTCGCGTTCTATGCAGAGCGCGGAAAGCTCAAAACCGTGGATAATCAGCCCACTATCGAGGCGACCACGGCGGAGATATACAAGGCGTTGGGGATATGAGCACCATTGTGATCAAGTCCCCGCGGGAGATCGAGCTTATGCGCCAGGCGGGGAAGATTACCGCGGCTGCCCGGACACTTGCCCGGGAAATGGTGGCCCCCGGCGTCACGACTGCTCAGATCGACCGAGAAGTCAAGCGCTTCATCGAAAAGAACGGCGCGGTCCCTACCTTTCTGGGATATGGCGGCTTCCCCGCCAGCGTGTGCCTTTCGGTAAACGATGAAGTGATCCACGGCATCCCCGGCCGCCGGATCATCCAGGAGGGCGATATCGTCTCCGTGGATGTGGGGGCCACCTGGAAGGGCTATGTGGGCGACTGTGCCGGGACCTACGTTGCAGGGACCGGGTCAGAGGCGGCGAAAGACCTCATCGCCGTCACGCGCCAAAGCTTTTTCGAGGGGATCAAGCAAGCCCGTGCAGGCAACCACGTAGGCGACATATCCCACGCCGTTCAGACGTATGTTGAAGAACATGGCTATTCTGTGGTGCGAGATTATGTGGGCCACGGCGTGGGGTCTGTGATGCACGAGGCGCCGGAGGTTCCGAATTTCGGCAAGGCCGGACGGGGTCCCACCCTGGTAAAGGGCATGACCATCGCGGTGGAACCGATGGTGAACGCGGGCACATGGGAGATCAAGGTCCTGAAGGACGGATGGACCGTCAAGACGGCCGACGGAAAGCTCTCTGCCCACTATGAGAACACCATCCTCATCACCGACGGAGAGCCGGAGATCCTCACAATGGCGGAGGATCTGTTTGCATGAAGCAGCCAGAGCCTTACGATATCGTTGCGTCCCTGGCGGGGCATGACAGAGGAAAGCTGTTCATGGTCACCGGCCGGGAGGGGGAGAGACTTCTCCTCTGTGACGGAAGGAACCGCAAGCTGGAAGACCCGAAATACAAAAGCCCCAAGCATGTACGCATCGTGGCGGAGCGCTCCGGCGCCCCGACCACTGACAGGGACATCAGGCAGACATTGGCACAGGCGGCGGTCAGCGCCGCGGCGAAGGGGGGAAAACTTCTTGGCGAAAGATGACGTTATCGAGCTGGAGGGCACGGTAGTTGAGTCCTTGCCCAACACCATGTTCCAGGTGGACATCGGCGGCGGACACACGATCCTGGCCCATATTTCCGGAAAGCTGCGCATGAACTTCATCCGCATCCTCCCGGGAGATAAGGTCACAGTGCAGATGTCGCCCTACGACCTCACCAGAGGCCGCATCACCTGGCGTACCAAGTAAACCTAAACCATTTGCGTTAGATAAAGGAGGCTTACAACATGAAAGTTAGGCCCAGTGTCAAGCCCATGTGCGAGAAATGCAAGGTCATT
>CAZVRP010000072.1:0-8794 GCA_964630255.1 uncultured Oscillospiraceae bacterium
CTACCGCCACGCCGGTCCCCACGTTGCCGTTGACCATCATGATGACCACGCAGACGACCGCTGGCAGCACGGCCAGCGTGGCCACAAAGCTCTTGGTGTACCGGGCGCGGTACATGTAGGCGCAGGCCAGGATAAGGCCAATCGCCAGAGAACATCCCACACACAGCAAAAAATCACCGATAGAGATGACGCTGGTCATATCCGTATCAAAAATACCTCTGAAAATATTATTAAGCATACAGTTGTCCTCCAAACTGTTTTTCCGCGATTTCCCGGCAGTATGCCTCCCCATATTTGGAAAATGAGGTCTTATAAAGGTGATTCCTTGTCAGAAACTCGGTCATCCACAGGGGAATGCCGCCAGGGGTCTTGATCTCCATCAGCAGCTTCCCCGGTCCGAGCAGCCGCGTGCCCCAAACATCTGTCTCCAGGGACAGCTCCTCTTCCCTGCTGACGATGCCGCTGTCGAACGTGACCCGAAAATCGTCTCCGCCGAGAGAATAGTACGCGTCCCGCTCATAGCTCAGGAAGCAGGCGGGATGCAGGCTGCGGTAGTAGGTCCGGAAGTATTCGATTTCTTCCACGATCTGCGAGTCTTCCGGCCGGAAGCCGCCGCCGCACAGCCAGTCGAGCGCTTCATGCTCCGGGAGCGCGACACGCCTTTTATATACGACGGAGTTGAATTTTTTCTTCAGCTCCACAAAAACCTCGCTGTCCCGATTCGCTTTCCGATAACTGCGGACCCGCAGTTTTTCCTTATATACAGGCTTCTCCAGGGAATGGCGGATTAGCTGGTATGTATCGGTGTCAAAGTAAATATTGCGGATGACGGTATGACCATAATCATCCAGTTTCATATATGGTTCCATCACGGTCAGAAGCTCTTCCCGCTGCCGGAGAGTGAGAAAATACTTGATCTCATACCGCTTGAAGATCGCTTGATAGCTCATCAAACAGGCCTCCTACTACATTTTGTGACGTTCATTGTAAAGAGCGAGGTTTAATTCAAGTTAAAAGCCGCGCTTTATTGATTGCGTCCCCCGCCTGTAGTATAATACCGGCAGACAGAACCGGAAGAACGGGCGGGATTTTAATCCCAGTTAATGTTCATCCGTTATGATCGCTATAATCATGAAAAAGGGTATGATCAACGATGCGGTTGCTGCTGGCGGAAGACGAAAAATCATTGTCGAGAGCGGTCAAATTCCTGTTGGAGAAGAACAATTATTCGGTCGATGCGGTCTATAACGGGGCGGACGCGCTGGATTATCTGGAGAACGGGAATTATGACGGCGCCATTTTGGATATCATGATGCCAAAAATGGACGGAATCGCCGTCCTGAAAACAGTGCGCGAACGGGGCAGCCTTATCCCAATCCTGATGCTGACGGCCAAGTCCGAGATCGATGACAAGGTGCTGGGGCTTGACAGCGGCGCCAACGATTATCTTACCAAGCCGTTCCATACAAGGGAGCTGCTGGCCAGAATCCGGGCCATGACCCGGGTCCAGGCCGCGCAGGCGGATTCCCGGTTTCAATTCGGGAATATCACGCTGGACCGGGCGACCTTTGAAATGTCGTCGCCAACCGGAAATTTCCGGCTGGCAAACAAGGAATTTCAAATGATGGAGATCTTGATCTCCAATCCGCACCACCTTATTTCAACGGAACGGTTCATGGAGAAGATATGGGGCTATGACACAGATACAGAAGTCAATGTGGTCTGGGTATATATCTCCTACCTCAGGAAGAAGCTGGCGGCGCTCCACGCGGATATCCAGATCAAATCGGCCAGAAACGCGGGCTTTTCGCTGGAGGAGCTGCCATGATACAAAAGCTGCGCATTAAATTCGTAGTGCTGTCCATGACCCTGCTCTTTGTCCTTCTCTCCGCGCTTACGTTGATCGCCGGTCTGATGAATTACCGCTCTGTTGTCGCCGATTCCGACGCGGTGATCGAGATCTTAGCCGATAACCGAGGCACGTTTCCGGGCGGCGAAAAATTTGACGATTTGCGCAGGGACCATCCTTTTTCCAAGGAGCTTCCCTATGAGACCCGGTATTTCACCGTCCGGATGGATTCGGAGGGGAACGTCGTTTACGCGGATACCGGAAAAATCGCGGCGGTGGATACGGAGGAGGCGATCTCCTATGCGAAACAGGTCTGGGATGAGGAAACGATCGGGTTTATCGACGACTACCGCTACGCGGTCCGCAGGGATATGGCGGGCAGTCTGATCATCTTTTTGGACTGCGGCCGTAAGCTGGCCGATTTCTCATCGTTCATGTGGACGAATATCTGGATTAACCTGGCGGGCTTTTCCATCGTGTTTGTCCTGATCTTCATCCTGTCCAAACGCGTCATGAAGCCCTTTGCGGATAATTATGAAAAGCAGAAGCTGTTTATCACCGACGCGGGACACGAGCTGAAGACCCCGCTCACCATCATCGATGCGGACGTGGACGTTCTGGGAACCGAATTCGGAGAGGAAAACGAATGGCTCCGGGATATCCAGAAGCAGACAAAGCGCCTGGCTGTCATGACGAACGCCCTGATATACCTTTCCCGAATGGACGAGGCGGACAACCATCTGCAGATGGTAGACTTCCCGATTTCCGATGTGGTGGCTGAGACCGCGCAGTCCTTCCAGACGCTGGCGACAACCCAGGGCAAGACACTGGAGCTGCAGATTCAGCCCATGCTCTCCTTCTACGGCGACGCCAGGGCGTTCAACCAGCTGACGTCAATCCTGCTGGACAACGCGATCAAGTATTCCGGAGAGAACGGCCGGATTCTGCTTTCCCTCTGCCGCATGGGCAACACGCTCCGGCTGGAGGTTCGGAATACGTCCGCGCCGATTCCGCCGGAGCAGTTGGCGCACCTGTTTGACCGGTTTTACCGAACGGACAAGTCCCGCAATACGGAAACCGGCGGCTTCGGTATCGGTCTATCCATTGCCAGGGCGATCGTGACCGCGCATAAAGGAACGATAAAAGCAAGCATGCCGGATTCCTCCTCTCTTTTGATTTCCGTCACCCTTTCCGGCTGACGGTCCGGGAGCTGATTTCCGGGGATCTTCAGATGCCTTAAAAATAGAGAACCGCTTGTCCGGGTCCCGTGCGGGACCCGGACGAGCGGTTGCCGTATGCGCTTCGAGCGCGCCAGTCGGCCGTTGACAGGTGATACAGTTCCTTATCACGATCGGGCCAAGGCTCTCCGGCCCTTTACAAAAGCGCGGTTTTCTGACAAAATAAGGGCATCAGCCGATATCCGCCATGCCGCCGTCCACGCTGAGGGCATGACCGGTGATGTGCCCGGCCTGATCGGAGCTGAGCCACACCACCGCCCGGGCCACATCGATGGTCTGGCCGAACTTGCCCAGAGGGATGGGAGGGACGTCGTCCCCGCCGGCGGCAGCGCCGCCGGTGGACATGGAGTTTTTCATCAGCTCCGTGCCCAAGGTGGGGCCGGGGCAGACCACATTGACCCGGACGCCCTGCTTGGCTGCCTCTAAAGCCGCTGTGCGGGTAAGGGCGATGACGGCGGCCTTGCTGGGACCGTACGCGCCGAAATTGGGCGCCATGCGGATGCCGCCCACGGAGGCGGTGTTCACGATGGAGCCGCCGCCCTGCTTGAGCATCTGGCGCAGCTCGTATTTCATGCACAGGAACACGCCCCTGGCGTTCACGGCCATGGTCTTGTCCCATATCTCCACGGGCAGCTCCGTCAGCGGCATGAAGGGCATGCGCACGCCGTCAGGACCCACGCCCGCGTTGTTGAAGGCGCAGTCCAGACGGCCATAGGCTTCCACGGTTTTGGCCACCAGATTCTCCACCTGGGCCTCGTCGGCCACATTGCACTGGATGAACATGGCCTCGCCGCCCGCCTGGCGGATGGCGCGGACGGTGTCCTCGCCTCCGGCCACATTGCTGCCGGTGGCCACCGCCACCTTGGCGCCGAGGGAGGCAAATTCGATGGCCGTCGCCCGGCCGATGCCGGTGGCGGCGCCTGTGACGATCACGACTTTTCCTTTGATATCCTGGGGCATAAACGCTTCCTCCTCTATGATTTCTTTTGGGGTGATTTGATATGGACCTTATGCAGCTTCAATATTTCCGCACCATTGCGAATCTGGAGAACATCACGAAGGCGTCGGAGCTTTTGTATGTGGCCCAGCCGAACCTGTCAGTCAGTATGCGGCGGCTGGAGGATGAGCTGGGCGTGGCGCTTTTTGACCGGCGGCGGGG
The DNA here is from genome assembly GCA_964630255.1 of uncultured Oscillospiraceae bacterium. GTDB lineage: Bacteria > Bacillota > Clostridia > Oscillospirales > Oscillospiraceae > CAJOIG01. The sequence goes on from CAZVRP010000072.1 coordinate 4,247, forward strand.
CAAGATACGGCTCACGCCCACCGGGCGGCTGTTTCTGGACTATGTGGACGGCATTCTGGCGCAGCTGGACGAGGGCATCGCCGCCGTCCGGGACGCGGAGCGCCGGTCCGATGAACAGGTCCGGGTGGCCAGCACGATCGTGGATCTGATGGGGAACCTGCTGCGGGAATTCCTGCCCGGCCATGAGAGCGTGGCCTTCCGGCAGCTGACCTGCCGCAACAGCGAGGTGGCCGGAAAGGTCCTCCAGGGAGAGGCGGATCTCGGCTTCGTGTTCGGCGCCATTCCCCTCCGGGGCCTGGAGTACATCCAGATCGACAGCTGTGAGCGGGGCGTGCAGCTGGCCGGCAATCATCCGCTGGCGGGCCGGGGGACGGTGACGCTGGCGGAGCTGGCGGACCGGCGATTCATCTGCAACCTGTCCCGGGATGACGAGGACCTGCTTGCAGAGCTGACGCGCACCGCGCCCTTCCGTCCGGACCGGATCTTTGAGTGCGACGACAACCGTGCGGAGGTGAGTATGATCCTCTATGGCGGCGGCATATCCATCGCGCCGGTGTCCAACTATCTGAAGCTGGTCAACAGCGACCCGGGCCTGGATATGGTCTTTCTGCGGGTCGCGGAGCCTCTGCCGCCCTGCCGGCTGGGGATGGTCCGCCGGACCGGCGACCGGCTGAGCCCGGCGGCCCTGCAGTTCTATGAGCAGGTGGACCGGTTCTTCCGGAAGGAGCGGGAGCTGGCCCGGGCCTTCACGGCGACCCTGCCGGGCTGATTATACGATGCTTATGGCGGCGCGGAAGGCCTCGTTGTTGGCGTCGCCCAGCATCCGGGCGGACTTGACGCAGTCGCCCACCACATAGACCCCCTCGGGGTACTTGGCCAGCAGAGCGTCGGCCAGCGTCCGGTCCGGCGCCACGCCCAGGGCCAGCACATAGGTATCGCCCGCGAAGACCTCCCCCGCAGCGGTATGGACGCCGTCCTCCGCAAAGGCGGTGACGGTCTGGCCGCCGAAGCGCCTGACGTTGTATTGATCCAGCTGGTGCTCCAGCTCGATATGGTTGAACACGGGCATCTCCGCCGCCCAGCTCTCCAGAGGCATCATGTCGATGACGGTGACGTCCTTGCCCTCCATGCCCAGCATGACGGCGCACTCCAGCCCCACGATGCCGCCGCCGCAGACCACCACCTTCCGCCCTACGGGCACGGTGTGGAACTCCACGTCCCTCACGGCCGCCACCTTGGGCCCGTCGATGCCGGGGATGGGCGGGTGGACGAACCTAGAGCCGGTGGAGACGATCACCGCGTCGGGGTCCATCTCCTCCACCATTTCAGGGGTCAGCTCCGTATTGTAAACAATGGACGCGCCGCAGCGCTCCGTCTCCCGAATGTCCCACTGGAGGTACAGCCGCATATACTCCTTGAAAGGCGCGGCGGCAGCCACTCTCAAAAGTCCGCCCAGAGAGCCGCTCTTTTCATACAGGGTCACATCGTGGCCCATCCTGGCGCAGGTCTGGGCCGCCATCATACCGGCGGGGCCGCCGCCAGCCACCAGAACCTTCTTTTTGCTCCTGGCAAGGCTTGCCAGGTCCAGCTCTTTGCCCAGCATGGGGTTGATGGCGCAGCGCATGGACGTGCCGTAGTTGTTGGCGTTGCCGCACCAGTCGCAGCGGGTGCAGGGACGCACGTCCTCCGCGTGGCCCCGGACGCTCTTGTGAATCAGATGGTTGTCGGCCATGTATGCCTTGGCCATGACCACGATGTCCGCCTTGCCGTTCGAGATGATCTCCTCCGCCTCGGCAAGGCTGGTGATGTTGCCCACCACCGCCACGGGGATATGCAGGCGCTTTTTCGCCTCCGCCGCGAAGGCCACGTTCAGCTGCCGGCCCTTAAAGTAGGTGGGGATGGTATAGGTGGAGCCGTAGTTGAAGAAGATATTGCCCCGGGAGACGTGGATGATGTCCACATACTCCTGGGCCTTTTCCATAAATTGGAGGCTCTCCTCCAGCTGAAGGCCGTCGGGCGTGTCCTCCTGGGCGGAAACCCGGCACTCGATGACCATATCGGGCACCGCCTCCCGGACGGCCTTGAGGACCTCCAGAGGATAGCGCATGCGGTTTTCCAGACTCCCGCCGTACTCATCGGTCCGGTGGTTGGAGGCCGGGGAGATGAACTGGGCCAGCAGGTTGTTGTGCGCACAGTGGATCATGAGGATGCGCAGTCCCGCTTTCCGGCAGCGGACGGCGCAGTCCACGAACTGGTTTTTGATGTAGTCCATATCCTCCCGGTTCATGGGCTTTATGTACCCCAGGGGGCCGCCGTTCAGCGGCACGTCCGACGGGGCCAGAGCAGGCGTCCCGGGGTCGTGGCTGGAACCCCGGCCGGCGTGGGCCAGCTCGATGCTCATCTCCGCGCCATGCTCCCGGGCGGTGCGGGCCATCATCTCGATGCCGTGGATGCACCGGTCCTCCGTCACGTTCAGCTCGCAGGTCCAGGCGCTGGAATCGCTGTGGACCACGGGGGTGTTGCCGATGGTGAGATAGCCCACGCCTATATCCGCCTGCCAGGCCACATAGTCGATCATCTCCTGGGTAACATCCCCCTCCGGGGAGCACTTCAATACCACCGTGGGGGCGTATTCGAGCCGGTTTTTCAGCGTCAGGCCCCGGATCTTCAGGGGCTGGAATACATGGGGATAGAGATCATTTTTTATCATAGCGGCCGTCTCCTTGGATGTTCTTATGCCAGGAATGGCATAGCTCCATTTAACACCATCTGACCTGGCCTTGGCAAATACCAAACCTTCATATCGGTATATAAAAATCCATATACCGGCTTCAAAAATCGGTATTTCCCCGCCCGGGTCCGGTGTGATAGGATATCAGTAGAATTTTGCTGCGCGGGAGGATAGATCATGTCTGTGCGATTTGCGAATAAAACGGTGGTCATTACCGGGGCCAGCTCCGGCATCGGGGCCGCCGCGGCCAAAATGTTCGCGGCGGAGGGGGCCAATGTTGTGCTGTTTGCCCGGCGTCAGGAGCCTTTGGACGCGGTGGCGGAGGAGATAAAGGCCGCCGGGGGGCGGGGTCTTGCCGTGGCGGGAGATGTGACGGCGCAGGCCGACTGCGAGCGGGTCTTCCGCCGGGCCTATGAGACATACGGCAGCATTGACGTGCTGGTGAACAACGCCGGGGACGGGGACCACCACATGACCACCGCCAAGTGTACGGACGAGATGTGGTATAAGATGATCGAGCTGAACCAGACCGCCGTGCTCCGTTTCTCCCGGGAGGCTCTGAAGTATATGGAAAAGCAGGGCTCCGGCGTCATCGTGAACATGTCCGCCATCGCGGGGGTCTACGGCAACGCGGGGGTGTCCTACTCCGCGGCCAAGGCCGCCGTCATCGGCATGACGAAGAACATCGCTATCCAATATGCGGGCCGGGGCATCCGCTGCAACGCCCTGTGCCCGGGACCCACCATGGTGCCCCGGATGGACGGCCGGGAGCAGGCGCTGTATGACACGGATTTCCAGGCCGCCACCGACAGGCACATGGACACCACCATACCGTTTTCCCGGCCGGAGGACCAGGCTGACATCATCCTGTTTCTGGCCAGCGACGAGGCGCGGGCCATCACCGGCCAGGCCATCGTCTCCGACGGCGGCATGTGCCTGTGACCGGCCTGTGAAATTAATAAAGGTTTAAGAATCTTCCGCCCTCTTTTGTGCTATGATATTCCCAGGACATCTGGAAGGGGGCGTTGTTATGGGCCGGTCCACGGCCGCGGTACGGCGGCGGGTCAATCTTGAGCTGGGGCTGATGGCCCTTCTCCTGGCAGGTCTGGCCGCCGTGCTTCTTTGGCCGGAGGAAACGGAAGCGGAAGATGAGGTCTCTTTCTCGCCGTCCGTCCGTCTGGAGTATGCCGAGGGCAAGTACGCCATGGTGGAATATGGCGCCGGCAGCTCCAACGATATCGACGCGGACCGCTTTCAGGACCCGGACAAAAAGACAGGCCGGGATCTGGCGGAATTCGCTGAGATCGCCTGGGAGAACCAGTGGGGCTATGTGTGGGGCGCTTTCGGCCAGGTACTGGATGAGGAAGGCCTGTCCCTGCGGCTGACGATGTATCCGGTGGATGTGGGAGCCTATGAGCAGATTATCCGGGAGAAATGGATGGGCAGGCGCGTCGCGGACTGCATGGGCCTTATCAAGGGCTACTGCTGGTATGACCCGGCCACCGGGAGCATCGGCTACGCCACCAGCGTCATGCCGGACATCGGTACGGAGGACCTGTTCGCGGCGGCCACGGTGACGGGCCCGCTGGAAACCATCCCGGAAACTCCAGGGCTCATCGTCTACGCCCAGGGCCATGTGGGCGTTTACATCGGGGACGGCCAGGTGATCGAGGCCCTGTGCACCGAGGGCGGCGTGGTGAAAACGGAGCTCACCGGCCGGAACTGGACCCACTGGCTGGAATGCCCATACATAGAATATGAATAAAAATCCGGCGCCGGTCATCCGGCGCCGGCTCTTGATAAAGGGCTATCGCTGC
>CAZVRP010000073.1:0-8781 GCA_964630255.1 uncultured Oscillospiraceae bacterium
GGAGACAGTTTACTACTATATTATGTTGACCGCAACTTTTCGTAAGCGATTGCCCGGACCATCCACCCAGGGGCGCTCTCTTAGTGAGGCAGCTCCTTTCGTCACGGTTCTGCACCATTCTGCCGGTCCTCTTACTCTTATATATGGACGTTATGATCCCTTTCGGCATTACCGCTTGACGGTCCCCCCTGCAAAGCGGATGGCCCCCTTCGCAAGTTCCAGGGTGGGATCGACAGCAGGAAATTCCAGTCCATACATTTTGACCGCAAGGGGCAGCTCCGTACACCCGAGGATCACCCGCTGTGCACCGTCATCCAGCAGGCTCTGTACGGCCACTCTCACCCGCGCTGTGTCATAGACTTCAAGGCCCGCCTTCACACCGCCATAGATCATTTCCATAACCGCCTTTTGGCCGCTCTCGTCGGGGAGCAGCAATTCGATGCCATGGGCGGCGCTGGTTCGCTGATAGATCCCCGTCCGCACCGTTCCCGTCGTTGCCAGCAGGCCGGCGCGGGTAACGTCCTGCGCCTCCATGGCCTGACAGGTCAGTTCGATCATATTCAGAAGCGGGACCCCGACCTGTGCCTGGATCTGCGCGTGGTAGCTGTGCGCCGTATTGCAGGGCATAATAAGGCATTCCGCCCCGCTGCGCTCCAGCAGCCTGGCGCTTTTGATCATTTCCGGCAGCGGGTCGGCGCCGCCGTAGAGCAGCGCCTCCGTTCTGTCCGCGATGCTTGTGTTGCTGTCGATCAGGACATGGAGATGCTCCTGATCGCACGATGCCTCCGTATGGAGTATGATCTTCTCATATAGATCGGCGGTTGCCAACGGCCCCATGCCGCCGATGATACCGATGGTTTTTTTCATAAAACTGACCTTTTCACCCGATTCAACGGAGCCGCTTCAGCGCATCTTCCAGCCGGTCCAAGCCCTCGGCGAGCTTATCCATGGAATTGGTATAGGCGATCCGCACCGTACGCGGAGAATTGAAAGCGCCGCCCGGCACGATCGCAACGTGCGCAGTGTTTAGGATGTAATCGCAGAAGTCAAAGGAATCCCGGATCATAGAATCTCCATGACTCTTACCGAAGTAAAAGCTGACATCCGGCAACAGATAAAAGGCGCCGTCGGCGTTGCCGCAGATGATCCCCTCTATGCGGGTCAGACGGTCGTAGGTATAGTTCCTGCGTTTTTTATACTCCGCGACCATCCGTTTGACGTCGTCCTCGCAGTGGGAGAGCGCTTCGATCGCCGCCCACTGGACAAAGGTCGTCTCGTTGGAGGTGGTATGGCTCTGGATTGCCCGGATGCCATCGGCGATCTCCTGAGGCGCGGCGGTATAGCCGATTCGCCAGCCGGTCATGGCATAGGCCTTGGACATGCCGTTGATGACGATGGTGTGGTCATAAGCGCCCTGGGAGATGGAGGCCGCGCAGACATGTTCATGATCCCCGTAGATCAACTTCTCGTAAACCTCGTCTGAGATGATGTAGAGATCATGCCGCACGGCGATTTCCACCAGGCGTTCCAGGCTCTCGCGGGTATAGACTGCGCCCGTGGGATTGTTGGGCGTGTTGATCAGGATGGCCGCCGTCTTGTCTGTGACGGCCTTTTCGATCGCGTCCATATCCAGCTGAAAATCCGGCCTTGTCTCCACACAGACTGGAATGCCGCCATAGAGCTTGACAATCTCTACATAACTTACCCAGCCAGGCATGGGAATGATGACCTCATCTCCAGGATTCACAACAGCCAAAACCGCGTTGTTCAGCGCCTGCTTGGCGCCGGTCGAAACGCATATCTGCCCCGGTTCATAGTGTACGCCGTTGTCGCGCTCCAGCTTCTTGCAGAGCTCCTTACGGAGCTCCGCGATACCGGGGACGTTGACATACTTTGTCTTGCCCGCGTCCAGCGCCGCCTTGCAGGCGTCCCGGATCGCCTCAGGGGTCGCAAAGTCCGGCTCGCCGGCGTTCATGCCGATCACGTCAATACCGGCCGCCCTCATATCCGTAACGGTGCCGTCCAGCTCACAGGTCGCGGACGGAGTGATGTTCTTGACGATCTCGCTCAGCATTCTTTGTTCTCCTGATAATTATTTCATATAGACAGCGATTCACCGGGCGGATGCATATACCCTGCGCCTGACATTACATGCTCAGGCGGAAAACAAGCTGTGCCGATTTCTGTGATATGCCCTGCCCTCACCGAGCCGCTGGACCTTTTCACGCATGTCAACATGGTCTAAGCTGATCCGGCGTCCGCATAAACAATAAAGAACGGTGCGCTGAAATAACGTCATACACCCAGATATTCCTGCTGGGCGGGGGTTAGGACGTCGATCTGCACCCCAATGGCGGTCAGCTTCCGGCGGGCCACCTCCCGGTCAATGGATCGGGGCACCGGCAGTACGCCCGGCGGCAGCGTCCCCCTGCTTTCCGCCAGGTACCGGGCGCTGCAAAGCTGGATGGCAAAGCTCATGTCCATTATCTCCGCAGGATGGCCGTCTCCGGCGGCCAGATTCACAAGCCGTCCCTCCGCCAGGACGAACACGGTCCGGCCGCTGGGCAGCTCATAGCCCATGATATTGTGTCGGGCCTCGAAGCTCCTCGCCGCCAGCGCCTCCAACGCCTTGATATCCACCTCAACATTGAAGTGGCCGGCGTTGGCCAGGATGGCCCCGTCCTTCATGACGGAAAAATGCTCCGCCGTGATGACGCCGCTGCAGCCGGTAACGGTGCAGAAGATATCCCCCAGGGCGGCGGCCTGGGCCATAGGCATGACTCGGAAGCCGTCCATCACCGCCTCGATAGCTCTGACCGGGTCGGTTTCCGTGACGATGACACGGGCCCCCAAGCCCTTGGCCCGCATGGCCACGCCCTTGCCGCACCAGCCGTATCCAGCCACCACCACGTCCTTGCCCGCCACGATCAGGTTCGTGGTGCGCATGATGCCGTCCCAGACGGACTGGCCGGTACCGTAGCGGTTGTCGAAAAGGTGCTTGCAGTCGGCGTCGTTGACCAGCACGGCGGGGAACGGGAGCTGTCCCGCCTTATCCAGCTGGTGGAGCCGGCGGATGCCGGTGGTGGTCTCCTCGCACAGACCGATGACGCCGGGGATGTGCTCCGGGAATCGCTCCCGGAGGCCCTGCATCAGGTCTCCCCCGTCGTCGATGATGATGTTGGGGCCGCAGGAGAGCACCTCATCGATGCACCTGTCGTATTGCTCGGCCGTGCAGCCGTGGAAAGCGTAGACCTCCAGGCCGCCGGCCGCCAGGGCAGCGGCCACATCGTCCTGAGTGGACAGAGGGTTGGAGCCGGTGATATGCATCTCGGCCCCGCTCTTGGCCAAGCAGCGGCACAGATAGGCAGTCTTGGCCTCCAGATGGACGGACAGGGCCACCTTCAGCCCTGCCAGGGGCTTCCGCTGCTCGAACTCCTCCCCCAGAACCCGGCACAGGGGCATATTTCGTTCCGCCCACGCGATCTTCTTCTCACCCTCAGGGGCCAGGGAGATATCCCGGACGGTACTCAAGCCTCCGTCACCTCCGCGTTGTCCTGGGGGGCGGCCTCCTGGGTTTCCGGCGCGGCGGACGCCTCCGGTACCGGCGCGTGGTCCGCCGGCGTCTCAGAAGCGGCGGGGGCGGCGATGGGCTCCTCGGCCGCGGCCTTGGCCTTCTCCGCTTTGTTTCGCTTGCTCCACCGGGCCCAGAACTTCCACCAGGGACGTTTCTTAGCCGGGTCGGTGGGCACGAGGGCCTCCTTGGGCTCGGGTATGGCGGCCTTCAGGGTCGCCGCTTTGTCGGTCTTCTCCCAAGCCACGTCCAGGTCGTCCCGGCCCATGTGGCCGTAGGCGGCCAGCTGGCGGTAAATGGGACGGCGCAGATCCAGATCCCGGATGATGGCGGCGGGACGCAGGTCGAACACTTGGGTCACCGCCTTTTGTAGCACGTCGTCGGACACCGTGCCGGTGCCGAAGGTTGTCACGTTGACAGACACAGGGTTGGCCACGCCGATGGCATAGGCCAGCTGCACCTGACAGCGGCGGGCCAGGCCGGCGGCCACGATGTTCTTGGCCACCCAGCGGGCGGCATAGGCCGCGCTCCGGTCCACCTTGGTGGGGTCTTTGCCGGAGAAAGAGCCGCCGCCATGGGGAGCGCTGCCGCCGTAGGTGTCCACGATGATCTTCCGTCCGGTGAGGCCGGAATCCCCCTGGGGGCCGCCCACCACAAAGCGGCCGGTGGGGTTTACGAAGTATTTGATATCCCCATGGTTCAGCCGCTCAGGCAGAACAGGGGTGATGACCTCCCGGATGATGTCCTCCCGGATCTGCTCCTGCTCTATATCCGGGGCGTGCTGGGTGGAGACCACCACCGTATCCACCCGAACAGGCCGGTCGTTCTCATCGTACTCAATGGTCACCTGGACCTTGCCGTCAGGACGGAGATAGGGCAGGGTGCCGTCCTTGCGCACCTGGGCCAGCCGATGGGCCAGCCGATGGGCTAGGCTGATAGGCAGGGGCATCATCTCCGGCGTCTCATCGCAGGCGTAGCCGAACATCATGCCCTGGTCGCCGGCGCCGTTTTCCAGCTCCGCAGCGCTGCCGCCGGACTTGTGCTCCAGGCTCTCATTTACGCCCATGGCGATGTCCGGGGACTGCTCATCGATGGATGTCACCACGGCGCAGGTATCGCAGTCCATGCCGTACTTGGCCCGGTCGTAGCCGATGTCCCGCAGCACCTCCCGAGCGATCTTGGGGATGTCCACATAGCATGTAGTGGTGATCTCTCCCATGACGAACACCATACCGGTGGTGGCTGCGCACTCACAGGCCACATGGCACTGGGAGTCCTTGGCCAGTATGGCGTCCAGGATAGCGTCCGATATCTGATCGCAGATCTTATCGGGATGGCCCTCCGTGACGGATTCGGATGTAAACAGATAGTGTCCCATTTTCTTTATCTCCTTTGCCTTTTGGCCAAAAAAATACTCGCCGGGAGCCGGCGGGCACAAAACGGAGCTTTCCTTATCTTCCGATTTGCACCGCCGGATTTGGCACCTTTTGCTCACGCACAGGTTGCCGGGCTTCACAGGGCCGGTCCCTCCGCCACTCTTGATAAGGTTATTCACTTTTGGTCTACATAATTATTCTATCATGGTTTCGCCTGATGTCAATAGCATCTTGACAAAAATTCTGTTTGGACGGAAAATACACACATGAGCAAAATAGCAGGAAAAGTTATGCTCGTCCTGGTGGCGGTCATGCTCATATTTATTTGGGGCAATTCCCTGCTGCCGGCGGATCTTTCCAGCGCGGAGAGCGGATGGATGGTGGAGCTTCTGGAGCCGGTGCTGCGGTTCATCGGCTCCGGCCGCATCCAGGCGATTATGACCCGGGCGGCGGACCGTCTGCCAGCCGGGGAATCCCGAGCTCTGGCGTACCGGGCCATCCGCTGGCTGGATGTGCACGTCCTTTCCAGGGACCCAGCGTTTCTGGTGCGGAAGGCAGCTCACTTTTCGGAATTTGCCCTGCTGGGCGCGCTGATGTGCATGCTGCTGGCTCGGCCGGACGGCCGAGGCCGCTTCTGGTGGCCTGAGATTATATGCCTGTGTGTCGCCGCCATCGATGAGACCATCCAACTCATGTCCGACGGCCGGGCCGCCCAGCTCCGGGACGTAGTGCTGGACCTGTCCGGTGCCACCGCCGGCGTCCTGTGCGCCTGCATCCTGCTGGCTGTTCTGGGTGCCGTGCAAAAAAGGAAAATTGGAAGAAATATGTCATAATACTTGCCAGCGGGCGAAATTTGTGATACGATTTTCACAAAGGAGGGACCACCTATGACCTTTACATTTACCGGAAAGAAATATGAAGTGTCTGATGAGCTGAAGGCCTATGCGGAAAAGAAGATCGGCAAGATCGACAAGCTGTTCCGCAAGGAGAGCGACGCTTTTGTGACCTTCAGTGCGGAGCGGGGCCGCTGCACGGCTGAGGTGACGCTGCGCAACAACGGCATGTTCTATCGTGTCAGCGAAGTCACCAGCGACATGTTTGCCTCCATCGATTCCGCCTGCGCCGCGCTGGTGCGGCAGGTCAGAAAGAACAAGACCCGGCTGGAAAAGCGCCTGCGGGACGGCGCCTTTGAGCGCACGTCCGCCCCCGAGCCCGTCCCCGCCTGGGATGATGACGATGAGGAGGAGCCGGAGTACACCATAGCCCGGACCAAGCGGTTCTCCCTCAAGCCCATGAGCCCAGAGGAGGCCGTGATGCAGATGGACCTGCTGGGGCACACATTCTTCGCCTTCCGCAACCAGCAGGAGGACGACGTCTTTTCCGTCGTCTACAAGCGGCGTGACGGAACCTATGGCATGATTGCCGATGACGGCGAATAACGGAATCTTTTAGGGGGACGGCTTTTGCTGTCCCCTTTTTTTGCGCCCGTCGGGAACTTTTGGCCACAGGTGCCGTCCTATGGATATACTGACAGCAGGAGGACTTGTCGATGAAAAAGAGATGCTTGTTGTTTGCGCTGGCGGCCTTGCTTCTGATGTCGATGCTGACCGGCTGCGGGAGCTCGTCCTGGTCCGGCGCGAGCGCCGACACGACCATGCCCGAATCAGCGGCCCAGACGGCGGCGGAGGATGTGAGCGAGGTCTATTATGGAGAGGCGGCCTCTCTCAACGTCCCATCCTCCTCCGGGGACAGCGAGGCCAAGCTCATCTATACTGCGGACCTGGACCTGGAGACCACGGATTTTGACGCCGCTGTCGAGGCCCTGCAAGACCTCGCCGCAGACTGCGGCGGGTATTTTGAGTCTAGCAGCGTAGATGGCGGCAGCGGCTATCGCTCTGCCTGCTATACAGTCCGTATCCCGGCGGACCTGTACCGGACGTTCCTGGACCAGGCGGGGCAGCTGTGTCATATGACCCGTTTTTCCGAGTATGCGGAGGATGTGAGCGAGGTCTACTATGACACTGCCGGGCGGCTGGAGACCCAGCAGACAAAGCTGGATCGGCTCCGAGAGCTGCTGGAACGGGCGGAGAGTATGGAGGATATCATCGCCATAGAGAGCGCCATAGCGGAGACGGAGGAACAGATCGACCGGCTGAGCGGGGAGCTGCGGCACTATGACGCCCTGGTGGACTACTCCACCGTCAACATCTACCTGGACGAGGTGTACCGGCTTTCCAATGTAGAGGAGCCGGCGCAGGGCTTCAAAAGCCGTATCGCATCCGCCCTGGCCGGCGGGTGGAACGGATTTATAAGCGGCATAGAGACCGCCGCCGTGGCTCTGGCCTATTGCTGGATGTGGCTTCTGCTGGCCGCCGCCATCGCCGTGACCGTGCTGCTGGTCCACCGCTCTGTAAAAGGGCGAGCTAAAAAACCCAAGGCTGTCCCTGCGGCGTATACCGCGCCGGACCAGACCACGCGGAAGGAATAAAGACCCATCGATGGCGCGCGAGCCTATTTTAACAGACCCTAATAATTGACGCCGAAAAGCGCTTTCGGTGATCTCTCACCATCAGCTAGCAGTTTCCCGCCTGCTTTTACGCCTTTACAAAACCCCAGTCGAATGGTATATTTTAGAAAACGGAAAACACGGGAAAGGAAGGCTTTTCGATGGAATATATTACGAACGCAGTGGCCTATGTGGGTGTGGATGATGAGACCCTCGGCCTGTTTGAGAGTCAGTACGACGTGCCCAACGGCATGGCCTACAACTCCTATGTCATTCTGGATAACAAGATCGCCGTCATGGACACGGCGGACCGGCGGTGCGCCGACACGTGGCTGGACAACGTGCGACAGGCCCTGGACGGGAAGACGCCGGACTATCTGGTATTGCACCACCTGGAGCCAGACCACACCGGCGGCATCCAGGCCCTGGCGGAGCTCTATCCTGGCATGAAGCTGGTAGGCAATGCCAAGACATTCACCATGCTGCGGCGGTTTCTGCCCGCGCCCCTGCCTGCTGACCGTCTGGTCACCGTGGGCGAGGGGGACACGCTCTCCCTGGGGACCCACACCCTCCGGTTCGCCATGGCGCCCATGGTCCACTGGCCGGAGGTCATGGTGTCCTTCGAGCAGTCGGAGGGCATCCTCTTCTCTGCGGACGCTTTCGGCAAGTTCGGCGTACGCAGCGCCGACGAGGACTGGACATGCGAGGCCCGGCGGTATTACTTCAACATCGTGGGCAAATACGGCGCGCCGGTGCAGCAGCTTTTGAAGAAGCTGACCGGCCTGTCCGTGAACATCATCTGCCCCCTCCACGGGCCTGTCCTAACGGATGACCTTGATTTTTATATCGGCAAATATCAGCTCTGGAGCAGCTATGAGCCGGAGGACGAGGGCGTCACCATCGCCTGCGCCTCCATCCATGGCAACACCATGGCCGCCGCCCGGGCACTGAAGGATATCCTGGAGAAGAAGGGCGCGAAAAAGGTGGCGCTGTTCGACCTGGCCCGGGACGATATGGCCGAGGCCGTCGAAGACGCCTTCCGTTACGACCATTTGGTGCTGGCTGCGTCCACCTACGACGGGGGTCTGTTTCCTCCCATGGAGGACTTTCTCCGTCACCTGGCAGGCAAGGCGTACCAGAAGCGGAAGATCGGCTACATCCAAAACGGCTCCTGGGCCCCCGCGGCCGCCAAGGTCATGCGGGCCATCACCGCCGGGATGAAGAACATCACCGAGGCGGAACCCGTGGTCACCATCAATTCCGCCCTCAAGCCAGAGGACATCCCGAACCTGGAGGCTCTGGCCGACGCCCTTTTGGCATAAATCAAC
>CAZVRP010000074.1:0-8672 GCA_964630255.1 uncultured Oscillospiraceae bacterium
AGGTGCTGCCAGTGGCGACCCGCAGCTTTGGCGGCATCGGCGTGTTCGCCATCCCGGAGATGGGCCGGTTCTACCGCCATGTGCTGATCCAGAAGCGGTATCCCCACCATGGGGCCGTGGCCTTCGGCCACTATGGCAAGGCGCTGTTTGAGGTGTTCAAGTTCCTGGGCATCGGCGACATCGCCTATAACCAGCCCAAGGCCATCCCCTATCCCACGGAGAACCCCTTCGCTTGAGCGGGGGGGACTGCATGCGCTCCCTCCACGCTTTGTATGAGGCGTATATCGCCAAGGCGGAGCAGATGGAGCGGGACAGAAAGCCAGGCGACGGGCTGTTTGGTCTGGGCAGCGCGCCCAAGGACGATCCGTGCCACGATAAGTTCGCCGCGGATCTGGAGGCGCTGCTGGGGGATATGCTCACCAGGGAGCCGTCCTCCGGTCAGGTGCGGGAGGTTTTGGAGTACATCTACCGTATCCCCCTGGCCCATCCGGAACCAAAGACGGCGTTCTGGATGATGAAAGCCGTCCACGGCATGACTGTGGAGCTGGCCGGGCGTCTTGAGCCTGGGGATGCCAGGATCCTGCGGGATATGTATGCGAAGGACTATCCCCGGTGGGATCGCCTGCCGGCCCAGAAGCAGGCTCTGGCGGCCCTGGACAGAGCGCGGAAGGGACAGGCATCAAAATGAGAAAAAGCCCCGATACCAGCGGTTTTGGGGCTTTTTTTTGGTTGAGTTCCGTGGTAAAATGATCGATATGAGAACGATCTATGAGAAAAAATGCGAGATACTGATGCGGGACTGCGATATGTTCAAGCGCTTGCGCCCCTCGGCGGCGCTCGCCATGTTCCAGGACTGCTCCGAGTCCCTCACTGAGGGCTGGGGCATGGGCCTGGACGTGATGCTGGACCGGGGGCTGGTATGGGTCCTGGCCAAGGTGGGCTGCCAAGCGCGGCGTCTGCCCACCCATGGGGAGAACGTCGCCGTCCGGGGCTGGGCGGGCCGAAGCCGGACAGGTATATGCCCGTTCCACTATTGTGTGCAGGACGCAGACGGAGAGGAGATTATGACGGGCTGCGCCATGTGGGTGCTGTCCGACCTTGCCGCCCACTCCATGATGTCTCCCAACGTGCCGAAGATCACCATGCCCACTCCGGAGCCGGAGGGCGCACCGCTGCCCAGAATGGCGCCCATCCGCCCCCCGGCGGCGTTTCAGCGGACCAGCCGGAAGGTACAGTTCAGCGAGGTGGATATCAACGGCCATCTGACGAATACCAGGTACATGGACTGGGTGTGCGACCTGGCGCCCCGGGACTTCCACCGGGACCACCCCATGAAGGGCCTGCGGATCGACTACCGGACGGAGACGTTCCCTGATGAGGAGATCGAGCTTGAGTGGGATCTGACGGATAAGCGGCTGTGGTGCCGGAGCGAGAACCGTTTCGCGGCTATGATCGAATTTTGATCGATAAAGCGTCAAGTATTTCGTTGAGAAGGCCGCAGCCCGCTGCGGCGCAAAGGACCCGCTGCAAAACGTGCGCTTTGCAGCGGGTCCTCTTTTCCATATATGTTTTGTCAGTCTGCAAACTGGCCGTTGTAAGTCACCAGGGAGGCGGAGATGACGTCCTCTATGGCGCACAGGGCGGTGACGAAGGCAGTGCTGCCGTTTTTCAATGTGACCTCTGCGGAGAGCTCAATGCCTTGGTTGGTGACGGTCTTGGCCTTCACGGTATATTTTCCCACGGAGGCTTCCAGAGCCTTCAGTGCGGCGGACTCGGCGGCGGCGTTGGCGCAGGACAGCACCAGGATATAGGGGTGAACGCCGATCTTCTGCCGGGCGAACACCACCAAGATGACGCCGATGATGAGGCTGCCCGCCACAGCCAGAAGGAACATCCCTGCGCCTACGACGATGCCCACGGCCAGAGCCCAGAACAGAAACACGATCTCAAAGGGTTCCTTGATGGCGGCCCGGAAACGGACGATGGACAGAGCGCCCACCATGCCCAGGGACAGTACGATGTTGGAGGTGACCGCCAGGATGACCAGGGTGGTCACCATCGTCAGGCCCACCAGGGTGATGCCGAAGCCGGAGGAGTACATGACCCCCTGAAAGGTCTTTTTATACACGAAGTAGACGAAGGCCCCCAGAATGCAGGAAAAGGCCATGGCCAACAGTACGTCTATGGCGGAAAACTCGGTCACGCTCTCCAGAAAGCTGGACTTGAATATGTCTTGAAAGGTCATGATGCTGGCTCCTTATATGTCATATTGCCGGCAGGCGGCATATTTTGAGAAAGCGCGGGCGCGGGGGGTGCCCTCCTGGATGATCATTCGGATGATGTCGGGGAGAAAGGCGTCGTATTTGACCTCCATGATGACCTGACCAGGGGCGGCGGGCACCAGAAGGGCGCGGCCGGTGAGCATATCCCGGGAGCAGACGCCGCTGCGGATGTCATAGTCGAAGGTGACCCGGACGTTGCCCGGGGCGTAGATGAACGGCTCCCGCCGGTAGGAGACGATGACCCTTGGCCGGAGCAGATCGTTTTTCATCCGGACATAGAGCTCTTGCATCAGGGGCAGGCCCGTGTCCATCATCCAGCCCAGATCTCCGTCCAGCAGCTTTTGCAGCTGCTCCGGGGTGATCGGGCAGGCATATTTCGTGCCCAGGCCGCCCCGCTTCACCTTCTTTTCCAGGTGGAGGGAGCGGAGATCGCCGTCATAGAACCGGACGCGGAATTTCTCCCGGTTGGAGACGCCGCTGTAATTTTGCAACAGGGCATTGTCCCCCAGATCATCGAAATACAGGCTGCATATCCGATATGTCCCGTCCGGTCCTGCGTGGGGATCCCTATGCATCACTGCCCGGCACCGCTGGGTCAGCGCCGCATATTCCCCCCGGCCCAGAACATATTTAAGCTCCTGCCGGAGGACAGTATGTTTTTTGCTGCGATCCATACAGAATACCTATTTACAACTGATTTTGTTTATAGTAACATAATCGACGGCAAAAGTATAGAAGCAACGAAAGAAAAATATAAAGTTATTTATATAACGATATGGAGAGCGCCATGAAGAAGACCCTTATCAGCATATTGATCTTTACCGCAGTGCTGGCGGCCATGCTGGCGATAGCCGCGCTGGCGGAGCAGGCTGCGCCGTCGGCGGAATCCGTTATGGAGGCTGCGCCGTTCCAGGAAGCCGCAGCCAACGAGATGAGCGAGACGGGGGCCGCCGTTATAGAGCTTCTGGGGGATACCGTATCCGTCACCGGCCTGGGAGCCGACGCAGAGGGTGGGACGGTCACCATCGCCTATCCCGGTACATACCGCCTCAGCGGCGCCCTGGCCGACGGGCAGGTCGTGGTGGACTGCGGCGATTTCCACGGGGCGGTGTACCTCATCCTGGAGGGAGTCGACATCACAAACAGCGCCGGGCCGGCCATCCATATCGTCCAGGCGGATGAGACGGTGGTCCACACGACCCAGGGAACGGCAAACAGCCTCCGGGACGGGGAGGAATATGTCGTTCAGGAGACTGTCCGGCAGGTGAGTCAGGAGCAGCGCGGCGCGGCCCTGTACAGCGCCGACGATCTCATCCTGGAGGGGGAGGGCGCACTGTATGTCTACGGCATGTCCGCCGACGGCGTCCGCTCCAAGGACGGCCTTACCGTCAACAGCGGGCAGTTGGATGTGTATGCGGCCGATGACGCCCTCCAAGGCAGCGACTATGTGGTCCTGGCGGGGGGCGGCCTGTCCCTAAACGCCGGCGGCGATGGGATCGCCTCCACGGACGGCTATGTGGCCGTTACCGATGGGACAGTTGACATAATTTGTTTTGGCGATGGTATATCCGCAGCGGGGGAGGCCAATATATCCGGCGGGTCCGTTTCCGTCACGGCTTATGCCGGCGCGGAACACTATGAGGAGATGGCGCTGGCGGATGTGAGCGCTAAGGGGATCAAGGGCCTGAATGTAACCGTATCCGGCGGCGTGGTGTCGCTGGACACGGCGGACGATGCTCTCCACGCGGACGGCAGTCTGACGGTCACCGGCGGCGAAGTTGACATAACTTCCGGTGATGATGCCCTTCGAGCGGCGGATGTCCTCACCGTAGCTGGGGGGAGGGTCACCGTAGCAGGCGCTTATGAGGCTATGGAGGCCGCGCTGGTTCGGATAGAGGGCGGCGAGATGACCGCGACCGCCCAGACCAAGGGCATCGATGCCGGGACGGGGGGCTTTGTCATGGCGGGCGGACTGGTTACGCTGACAGCCGCCCGGCCTGTTACCTCGGACGGCGGCCTTGACGTGACCCGGGGGGCCATCTATCTGGTCGCTACGGAGGCTGGAACGCCCCTGGTGTTCCAGCGCGGCGGCGTCACCGGCGGCACGGTGGTGTGTCTGGCCCAAGGGACTGAGGAGGAAATAACCGAGGAGGGGACCCTGCCCGGCTCGTTTTTATATATCTTCCCCCTGACACTGGGAGAGGGCACAGCGCTGTCTCTGACCAATGATGCCGGGCAGGAGATGCTGTCTTATACGGCACCTGCCGCCTGCACCGGCCTTTACATCGCCAGCGGCGCCCTTGGTCAGGGCCAGGCCTACAGTCTTGCTGCCGGGTCCTATACCCTGGAGGGGGTGCTGGGAGAGGATTGCACCGTCATTCAGCCCCAGACGGACGCAGAGGCACTCTTCGGCTTCGGTCCCATGGGCGGAGCATCAGGCGGTCCCTCCGGCGGGATGTGATATAAAAAGCGGCTCAGGGGGAGCCACATCGCAGCGAAGCTGTCACCGGGATGAAAGAGATAGATCGGGTCCCACAGGCTGAGACGGGCACAAGGCCCGCGATCTTCATAATTGAGAGAGCGGACATGCCTGAGCCCGAGGAAGAGCGACGGCGTCTCGCAGTTCAAAGCATTGAAAACAGCGCGGAGGATGCAACCACATGAAAACAAAGCGTGGGCTATCATTCTGTCGCTATGGGGCTGCATCGCTGCTTATGATGTTGGGTGCGGTCTGCATCGTGGCAGACACGCTGGCAAAAGAACATACCTGAACGCCATCACAGCAAAAAAAGAACCGCTTGACGAATAGGCCCTTGATAAAAATCACGACCTGGCGTATAATAAACATGGAGCTGTACTAGTCGGGGAGCCAGCGGTGCCCTGTACCCGCAATCCGCTAAAGCGGGGATGAACTCCTGCCCCCGGATATTCGATGTGTCGTCTGCCCGCAGTAAGTAGCGTTGAAGGCTTGGTCTCGCGCAACGGGAACCTGTGAACCATGTCAGGCGGGGAACCGAGCAGCATTAAGCGGACCTTTCCGTGTGCCGTGAGGTCGCCGGGTCTGAGCCAACTGCTGCGGTAACGGGTGTATCGGATATACAAAGGTGGGTGTGCAGCTCCCTTTTTATTTATTCTCCATGATACTTATGGACAGAGGCTTTGCGATGTATCAGGCGCTTTACCGAAAATGGCGGCCCCGCACCTTCGACGAGGTGGTGGGCCAGGAACATATCACTTCCACCCTCAAACGGCAGGTGGAGACGGGCCGTCTGTCCCATGCATACCTTTTCATCGGTACCCGGGGCACCGGAAAGACTACCTGCGCCAAATTGTTGGCCCGGGCCGTGAACTGCGAGCACCCCGTCAACGGGAACCCCTGCAATCAGTGCCCGTCCTGTCGGGGCATCGAAGACGGGAGCATATTGGACGTGGTGGAGATGGACGCGGCCTCCAATAACCGGGTTGATGATGTCCGTGCCCTCCAGGATGAGGCGATCTTCTCTCCCGCCAGCGTAAAAAAGCGCGTCTATATCATTGATGAGGTCCACATGCTCTCCACTGCCGCCTTCAACGCGCTGCTGAAGATATTGGAGGAGCCTCCAGCGCATCTGATGTTTATTCTATGCACCACAGAGCTGCGCAAGGTGCTGCCCACCATCGTCTCCCGCTGTCAGCGCCACAGCTTCACCCGCATTGATCCGGACGCCATCGCCGCGAGGCTGCTGTACGTGGCCGAACAGGAGCACATGGACCTTGCGCCGGACGCCGCGGCCCTTTTGGCCCGGATGGCGGACGGCGGCATGCGGGACGCCTTGAGCCTTCTTGATCAGTGCGCTGCTGCGGAGCATATCGACGCGGATGCCGTCCTCTCGGCCATGGGCCTGGCGGGGGGCCGCCGCACGGCGGAGCTGCTGGACGCCATCCGAACAGGGGACACGCCGAAGGCTCTGACGCTTTTTGACGGTCTGTGGCGGGACGGAAAAGACCCGGCTGGCATATTGGACGAGCTGGGAAGCCTGATGCGGGATGTGCTCCTGCTTCAGGTGGCTCCCCAGGGTAGCGAAGCTTTGCTGTCGGGCGTCTATGAAAAGAAGACGCTCCAATATTTTGCCGCGAAGTTCAGCGGCTCCCAGCTCATGGACGCCATGGGCGCCATCCGTAGCGCGGACCTGACCGGGACCAATCCCCGCCGGGCCGCGGAGCTGTGTCTGGTGCGGCTTTGCGTGCCGGAGACGGGAGATTCCCTGGCGGGCCTGCGTAACAGGATATCGCGCCTGGAGGCTGCCTTGCAAAGCGGCGCGGCCGTTTCCGTTCCCGCGCCGGAGGTTCCCACGCCTCCGCCGGAAGCCGAGGATATCCCGGCGGACGTGGCTGCCGCCGACCAGCGCCTTGCGGACGATGCGCCCTGGTATACGGATGACGATGCCCCGCCCGCCGGGCCGGAGGCCTATATACCGCCGGAGCCCGTACAGGCTCCTGTTCCGCCTGCGCAGACGGAGGTTGCGCCAGCTCCCGCCGAAGCGGCCCGCGACAGTGGGTTGTGGGAGAGCCTGTTGCAGAGGCTGAACGGGAAGCTGGATATGGGCGCTTACGCCCTTTTGATGACGCCGTCCCAGGTGTCAGGGACCCTCTCTGCCGATGGAAATACACTCACGGTACATCTTTCCACGCCCATCGCCCGGATGATGCTGGATACGCCCGCCACCGCCGGTCTATTCCAGCAAGAGTTGCGGGAACTGGCCGGAAGACCCATCGCGGTATCGTTTACCGATCAGCCCGCAGCCGCCCCTGCGGCGCCGGACATGAGCAAGCTCGACGCCTTGAGCAGGTTTTCAAACTTCAAATTTGAATAACACAGGAGAAACGACTATGGCTAAAAATTCCTTCCGCGGCGGCGGATACGGCGGCATGAATCAGGCTGCCATGATGAAGCAGGCACAGAAGATGCAGCAGGACCTGATGCGGATGCAGGAGGAGCTGGAGCAGCAGAGCTACACAGCCGCCGCCGGCGGCGGCGTGGTAAAGGCCACCGTCACCGGCAAGCGGGAATTGACGGAGATCGTCATTGACCCCGCGGCCATCGATCCCGACGATGTGGAGATGTTGCAGGATATGATCGTCGCGGCCGTGAACGAGGCCATGCGCCAGGCGGAGGAGGCCTCCACCCAATCCATGAGCCGCCTTACCGGCGGCTTGGGCAGTCTTGGCGGCCTGTTTTGAGAGGATCGCGCCATGATCTGCAATAACTGCGGCAAAGATATCCCTGACGATGCCCGGGTCTGCCCGGTCTGCGGCAGGCTGACATCTGTTGTCACAGCCTATGTGCAGCCCCGACCCACGATCACCATCACCCCGCCCATGCAGGACGCGCCCCCTCAGCCGGCTCATCCGCCCAAGCCGGCCCAGCCGGTCCGCCCGCCCAGGCCGTCTCAGCCTGTGAAAAAGCAAAAGCCCACCGCAGCCCGGGTGTTCGTGGTCATCTTCACCGTTGCGGCGGTGCTGGCGGAGATGGGGCTGATCTTCCTGTGGTTCTGGCCTTCTATCCTGGTCACCGATGCCGGGAGCGCCGACTCCGTGACATTGTACTCTATGCATGCCCTGTGCAGGGCGTCTGTCCCCTATATGTCCTATATTCTCTGCGGCCTGTGTACCGTGGAGGCTCTGTTCACCCTGACGCCTCTGCTACGCAAGTTCGCCGAAAGGCGCAGGCGTCTTCTCATCCCCAAGCTGATGACCATCCTGATCGGGGCCTGCTACGCCATCCCTTATCTGATACCCGGCATTGCCGATGATATCTCTGCCTTGGTTGGCGGCGGCCGCATCTGCCACAACAACCCCTTCACCACAGCCTGCTTTTGGCTGTTCGTGCTGCTGTGCGTCATCTCGGAGCTGACCATCCGAAATATGCGCCTTGTATATGAGCGCAAGCTGGATACCCTTCGGACCCAGCTCAGCGCCTGCGGCATCCCTCCCAACGCATGATATGACCACACCCGGCGCGTCCTGTTGGACGCGCCGGGTGTTTCTGCCGTTTCACTTGACAGATGATTATCGTTGTGATATCATTTTGATATCACAAAAAAGGAGATGCTGTCATGGAAAATAAAAATGTTGAAGAGATCGTGCTGCAAGACAGGAAAAACGGCATGGCGGTGCTGCTGGGGGTGCTGGCGGGCTATGTCATAGCGGGGCTGATGATAGGCCTCGGCGCGGCCATAGACGCACGTGTGCTGGACTTGCTGCTCATCGTCGTAGGTGTGCTGTGGTGCGGTTTCGGCTGGATACTGCTGTGCGGGCTGAAGGTCCTGAAGCCCCAGGAGGCTCTGGTGCTGACACTGTTCGGCAGGTACATAGGCACATTGAAGGGCGAGGGCTTTTATTGGGTCAATC
>CAZVRP010000075.1:0-8656 GCA_964630255.1 uncultured Oscillospiraceae bacterium
GGCCTTGATGGTGGCGTTGACCTCCTTCTGGGCCTTTGCGACCATCTCCTCGATGCGGGCGGGGTGGATGCGGCCGTCGGCGATGAGCTTTTCCAGGGCCAGCCGGGCCACCTCCCGGCGGACCGGGTCGAAGCAGCTGACGGTGATGGCCTCGGGCGTGTCGTCGATGATGAGGTCCACGCCGGTGAGGTTCTCGATGGAGCGGATGTTCCGTCCTTCCCGGCCGATGATGCGGCCTTTCATCTCGTCGTTGGGCAGATTGACTACGCTGACGGTGATCTCGCTGGCGTGATCGACGGCGCAGCGCTGGATGGCCAGGGCGATGATCTCCCGGGCCCGCTGGTCGGCCTCCTCCTTGAACTGGGCCTCGATCTCCCGGACCTTGGCGGCCTGCTCATGGGTCACCTCGCTGGCCAGAGAATCGATGAGCAGGGTCTTGGCCTCGTCGGCGGAATAGCCGGAGATGCGCTCCAGCTCGTCCAGCTGCTGCTGCCGGAGCTTTTCGGCTTCCGCCTGCCGGGCCTCCGCGTCGGATATCTTCTTGGTGAGCAGCTCGTTTTTCCGATCGATAGCGTCGGTCTTCTTGTCCAGATGCTCTTCCTTCTGCTGAAGGCGGCGCTCCTGCTTGGACAGCTCCGCCCGTCTTTCCTTGACCTCGCGCTCATATTCGGCGCGATTTTTGTGTATCTCTTCTTTTGCCTCAAGGAGAGCTTCCCGTTTTTTGCTCTCCGCCGCTTTGATGGCCTCATTGAGGATGCGCTTTGCCTCATCCTCCGCCGAGCCTATCTCCCGCTCGCCCATGCGCCTGCGGTAGATGATCCCCGCCGCGAAAGCGGCGCCGATCAGGGCCAGGCATAGAACGACCAGTAACAGTATCAACCATGACGGCATCGTAAGTATACACACCTCCTGTTCTAAAAACTTTTCGCTCACGGCGGGCATCAAGCGCCCAGTCCGATCAATCAAGGACGCAGCAGCCGGATATATTTATCCATGCCGCAACTAATTGATTTTAATTCCAAATGGGTTTTATGTCAAGCATAAACATAACATAGCCCTGTAAAATTTGGCGGCGGGGCGGATGGAGAGGGGCCGTCCGCCCCGCTGTGGCCGCGGTGCTCACAGCGCCAGCCGGGAGAAGAAGTAGGGCAGCTGCCTGCGCCACCATGGCCAGTCATGGCTCACGTCCGGCCCCCAGTAATCGGCCCAGGCGGGGATATCCTTTTCCCGGAGGACCGCCTCCAGCCGCCGCTCCTGGGCCACCATCTCCTCGTCCCAGGCCCCCTGGCCGGAGCAGAGGATGATCTGACTGCGGCGGTAGATGTCCATATAGGGGTGGTCGGCGGGCATATTGGGAAGAAAGTGCAGGGGCGAATTTTCATACACCAGATCGTCCATGTAGTCCCCAAAGAAGAAGCTGGCGTCGAAAATGCCGCTCAGAGATATGAGGGCGCCGAACTTATCCGGCCGCCGGAAGAAAAGGTTGGCGGCGTGGGCGGCGCCCATGCTGCACCCGGTGGCGATGGCCCGTCCGGGAGCGCCCCCGATGCCATAGGACCAGGGCAGCAGCTCCTCGGTGATATAGCGGACCCAGCGCTCATGCAGCTCCAGCCGCCGCCGGGGGTCGCCGGCGGTATCGGACCAGGTCTCGCCGTCGATGCCGTCGGCGCAGACGAACAGGACCCGGCCGTCCTCCAGCCAGGGGGCGACGGCGTCCACCATCCGGAAGTTCTCAAGATCGTAGAACCGGCCGTTCTGAGGCGGGAAGGCCACGCATACCCGGCCGCCGTGGCCAAAGACCTTGAACTCCATGTCCCGGCTCAGCTCCCGGCTGTACTCTTTAAAATAACGTATCTCCATATAGGCACCTCTCTGGTCTGCCGCCGGACGGTTCCGGCGGCCGCTCCCATATCGTACCACAACACAGGGATATATGGCAAGACAAACCGCCCGGCGCAAAAAAGGGGGGAAGCGGCCGCCCGCTTCCCCCGGGATTCCGAAACCGGTAAGGAGAAGATCCTGTTTTCAGATTTCTGTCTGTCCCACGATGACCACGCCGTCGTTCATGACGAAGCCGATGTCATTGAGGGCGGCGAAGGAGCTGTCCACATCGCCCCTGACGGCCACGATATCCGCCTGGAGTCCCGGCTGGATGTCGCCGGTGTCCAGCTCCAGGGCCAGGGCGTTGTTGCGGGTGGCGCAGGCCACGACCTGCTGCACCGTCAGCCCCGCCTTGGCCAGCACCGCCATCTCCGAGACCAGGCTCTCCATGCAGGCGTCATAGTCCCGCATGATGTCTGTGCCTACGGTGATCAGGCCCCCGGCCTCATAGAAGGTCCGGAGGTTGGATATCTTCATCTCCTCGCTGGCCTCCGCGCCGGAGGTGTTCATGGCCACGCCGGCGGCCACCATGCTGCCGATGAGAGCTCCGCTCATCTCATCGGAGGGGGTGTGGGCGGCCTCGTCCAGGCCGTAGCCCACCAGCTCCTCCAGGTAGTCCGCATAGTTGACGTGGGCCGCCACGGTCATGTCATGGGCGTGGGCCGCCTCGATGGCGGCGGTGAATTCCTCCGCCGTCATGCGGTTTTCATCGGAGTTGATGCCCACCTTCACCTGGGGGTAGCCCAGCTCCGCCTTCAGCTCGATCTCCGCCGCCGTATCCTCCGGGGTGGTGATGACGATGCCCATGTCTCCTGTGGGACCCATGCCGTAGCCGCCGGTCACGTCAAAATACTTGCCGCAGGACACCAGATAGGCGCTCTGGGGGTCCTGGTTGGCCTGTTCGATCAGGTCCGCGAACTCCTCCTCGCCCAGGGTGGAGAGCATCCCCTCCTCCCGGACGGAGGTGATACCGTGCCGGGCCCAGGTCCGCAGAAGGTCGATGTTGTAGCCGGCGGAGCCCGCCACATGCACATGGCTGTCGATAAGACCGGGCATGAGGGTATAGCCCGTCAGGTCTATGACCGTGTCGCCGGTCAGATCCTCGCCCACCTCCGCGATATAGCCGTCCCGCACCAGCACGTCCAGCGTCTCGCCGTTATGAGTCGAATCCAGGATCTTCGCGCCCTTCAGGACCGTGGAGGGGGCGGAGGCGGCGCCGTCCTCAGCCCCCCTGGTAAAATTTACCGCGTCCTCCAACGCCACGTAGACCTCGCCGTCCACCACGATGGTGTCCATGCCGCTCCGGCAGAGGACGACCACGTTTTCATAGGTCCCGGGGCCCAGCTCCTCCACAGCCTCGCCGTTGGCGGGGTCCAGGCCGTCGCAGTTGACATAATATTCGACCTCCGCGCCGGGGGCGGCCTGGATGACGGCGCCGTCGGCTACGGTCAGGCTGGTGAGCTGGGAATCGCCCGCCACGTTCCAGACGGCCCCGGCGTTCATGGTCAGCCGAATGCCGTTGAGCTCATCGTAGGCCGGCTGGGTCAGATATTCGGACACGGCCTCCAGGTCGATGACCGCGTCGGCATAGGGATATTCCGCGTCGTAGGTGGCGTTGGGTACCGCGCCGGCCCAGCTCGCCTGCTCCGCCAGAGCGGCGGCGTAGGCCGGACTGGCCTCCAGGGCCTCCACGGTGAACATGGCGTTCCAGCTGTCCGCGGTGGTGGACACCATCGCGCCCGTCAGGGTGGTATCGGTCATGTCCACCGTGAGGTCGCGGTAGATATCGTCGTTGCGGATGTCGCCGGTCACGTCCATATTCCGCATGATGAGGCTGTTGCCCACGGCGTCGGTTCCGGCGTCCAGAGCGAAGGATTTGTCGGCGCCCTCCCAGTTCACCACGGACTGGAAGATGACGCCCGTGCGGCTGACGAGCTCCACATTGTCGAATTCAAAGGTGGCGTTGGTGCTCCGGGCCACGCAGGTGCTGCCCCGCCACAGCTCCGTCCAGAACCAGCTGGCCCCGCCATAGCTGTCGTTGAGGAAGTGGGAGTTGTCGGCGATGCGCCTGTCCGTGTCCGTGGACAGGACCGTGTTTTCCGCGAACAGGTATGCCTCGGTGGTGGGGCTGTTGCCGCCGCCCTGGTGGGTCAGATAAGCGGCGTAATCGGCGGTGAGAACGGTCCGGCCGTCCCCGGTGACGCTGTCGGCAAAGCCCGCTTCATCGGCGTCGGTGACATAGCTGGCGGCCGCATCGTCCAGGTCCGCCAAAGAGTGCATATAGGCGGTGGAGTTGCCGGTGACGAACACGCCGTACTGGGCGGAATCGCCCTTGACGCCGTAGAAGTTGATGGAGCCGTCGCCGGGGGTATAGCTGACGTAGCCGCCGCCCAGCACGTCCACGGTGGTGTTCACCGCGTACAGGTCCAGCTGAGGGGAGCTGTCGATGGCCAGGCCGCCCCAGCCCTCGGTGACGATCTCGTCGTTGTAAAACCAGCTGTCCCCGGCCTGGAGCAGGGTGGCCCGGGCGCCGCCGTACAGGGCCTGCCAGCCCAGCTTATAGTTCTCCGCGCCGGGGGAGACGATGCGGCTGTCCCGCACCACGACCGCTGCCTTCTGATCGTCGGCAAAGAGGTTGGTGCGCTTGAACCCGGCGGTCCATAGGTAGGTGTTCTCCACGGTGAGGGTGGCGCCCTCGCTGGCCGCGCCGCCGATGGCCACCGCCGCGCCGTCGGCCACCTCCGCTCCCTGGCGGGAGAACACGCTGTCCTCATCGTCCAGGATGATAACGTTGGAATAACCGGAGCCGTCCGCGGTAGCGGTGACGGCGGGCCGGGCCAGGGGGTCGGTCCCCTCGTCCACGGCGTAGTAGCCCACCGGGCCGCCCACGGTGCCGGAGCTGTCCACGAAGGTGATGCCGGTGACGCCCTGGGCGACATCCCCGCCGGCGTTCACATTGTTGGCAACGGTGGAGTTTTCCAGATGCAGGCCGGTGACGGTGTCAGCGCTGATCTCGCCGCCGGCCGCCAGCTCATACACCTCGACGCCGTCCTCGTTCACGGCGGAGAGGGACCCGTTTTCCACCAGGATGACGGTGTTGTTGACGATGCCGGTGGTGACGTCTCCGAAAGCGCCGCCGGAGGGCAGCGCGCCGCCTCCGTCCCCGGCCCCGCCGGACGCCTCGCCGCTGGCAAGGGCGCTCGCGCCCAGGCCCAGGCACAGCGCCAGCGCCAGGATGATGCTCAATGTCTTTTTCATGGTCATTTCCTTTCTGTATTATGTATTTTGATTTGTCTGTTCTCTCAGGACGGCTCGCCGGACATGCCCATGGAGCCGCTTGCGGAGGTGTTCAAGGCCTCGATATTGGCCTCGTCCCATTGGTTCACGTACTCATAGGCGTACTGGGAGGCGTCCACGAAATCCCGCGCCGCGCCGCAGGCCGCCTGGATGCCCCAGGTGACCGCCGGCATGGACCGGACAAAGCCCGCGTCCACAGACACGGCGGAGGCGGGCAGAATGCCGATCTCACAGCCGTTCAGATCGTACAGCGCCTGATAGGCGAAGGTCTTGATGCCCTCCTGGAAGGTGATGGAGCAAAGCCCGGAGCGGTAGATCACGTTGTCGGCCCCGCTGCCAAAGGCGGCGACGGCCTTGCCGTCGATCTCGGCGGGCACGATGCAGTACCGGTAGTCCTGGTTTTCGGTGTACTTAGGGCTGCCGGTGATGGTGATCGTACCGTCGCCGTTGTCGGTATACGTCCAGGCCTCCGCACCCTCGATGGGGGCGATGGCCACCTCGATATCCAGGGCCCCCTCCAGCTCCACGGAGTAGGAGGCAGTGCACCGGACATGCTCGTCCGCGCCCAGGATCTTGCCGCAGGCGGTGATGTAGGCCACGCCATAGCCCTCGGGCAGAGTCACGTCGATGTCAAACTCTTCCTCATAGGAAGCGGCGGCGGGGACAGTCACCACAGCCGCGGCTGCGGCGGCGGGGTCGTCGGCCGCCACGGTGGCGGTGATCGCGTACTCGCCGGTCCAGGGGGCGGGCTCCTGACCGAAGACATCGCTGGAGACAATGAAGGTCACATCGCCCACGGCGACGGTCTCGCCCTCGGAGTAGGTGGTATTGCCAATGGTCAGGTAGTTGCATACGTACACGTTCTTGGGCGCGCCGTCATAGCTTTCCACGCAGGCTTCATCCGCCAGGGTCAGGGCGCCCACATAGGAGTCGGACCAGACGTACCAGGTGGAGTCGGCGTCAAAGCTGTAGACGCCCTTGCCGTTGGGGGTGGCACAGAAGTAGTTGCCGTTGAGGCTGGTTTCCTCGCCGTTGACGTTGGTATAGGTTATATCCGTCTCCCAGAAGCCCAGACCGCCGTCGGCAAAGACGCCGATGAAGTCGGTATTTTCAAAGTTCACGGTCAGCGCGCTCTCCCCGGCGGCGGGCATGCCCATGTTCAGATGGGTGGTGGAGCAGCCCTCATTGTAGATGATGCCGGTGACAGGGTCGTCGTGGTCCATAAAGTTCAGGGTGGGGGAGCTGCCGAACTCGGAGGCGATGAGGAAGTCATAGTCCTTGACCACCCGGTCATCGTCCGGGTCGTAGTTGACGTTGTCCACCCGGTAATGGCCATTCGTCAGGTCCAATGTCATGCTGGAGGATTCAAACTCGAAGCACGTCACATAGGACGCGGACTCGCCGTTGGACCAGCAGTAGGGGATGCCGAAGGCCTCCACAAAGTTCCAGCGGCCGTTATAGCCGTTGCCGCCGGCCAGGCAGTAGACGTTATCATACAGGGCCGTGTCGGCGGTATTGCCCCGGGCGTTGCGGTAGATGCTGCCGGGGATGCTCATCTCAAAGACGGACAGAGTTTCGCCGCCCACGGCGTTGGTCACGTACTGCGCCCGCATATCTTCATCATAATCCCGGTTGTAGGAAAAATCCACCGTTTCCTCATAGTCCCGGCCCGCAAAGAGGGTGACGGAGCCCTCGTAGGCGTTGTCGGCCACGATGGTGCTGTCGGTGAAGGAGGCGATACCGGTGGCGCCGCCCCGGTTGCGGAAGCCCGCCTTGCCGGTGATGGTGGAGCCGATGCTGATGATGTGCCCGCCGGAGGCAGACACCGCGCCGCCGTCCAGCCAGGAGCGGATGTCGCAGTTTATGGCCACGCCGGTGGAGTTAGTGCCGATGATATACATGCCGCCGGAGGCCATGCCGAAGGTCTCGATGTGACTGTCCTTGGCGATGACCATGCCGTCGCCGGTATCGGTGGTGAGGCCGGAGCCGTTGCCCAGCACGGAGCCGGGATAGCCGGAGTAGCCCTCCACGTCCTCGATGTAGACCAGGCCGCCCCGGGTGGCGTCGGTGACATGGCCGTTCCAGCCGTCCACCCAGATGTCGGTGTTGTATACATACGCCTCGGCGGTGCCGGCGGTGGTGGTCACGCCGCCGGTCACGCTTTCCGCCGCGTAGGAGCCCGCGCCGGTGGAGAAGATTCCGTTGGCGATCTGGCCGTAGCCCCGGATATAGCTGCGTTCGCCGTCCATATCGCCCAGGATGATATTGCCGCCGTTGGTGGCGTAGACCAGGGCGTTATAGCCGCTCTCCTGGCTCAGACCCCAGCTGATCTGTCCGGCCTCCAGCATCCCCAGAATGCCGCAGTTGGCCACGGAGTACTGATTGTCCACCCGGACATGGTCCACGGTCAGAAGACCGCCGTTGGTGGCGTAGGCCACGGCCTTGCCGTTGGCAAATTCCCCGTCAACAAGGCCGTCCTCGGTCAGGTCGATGGAGGACACATACACAGGCGCGTAGGTGTTCAGTGAGCCGTCGGCGTAGGCCGCCGCGGGCTGGCCATCCCCGGCGGTGCCGATGGCCGCGCCGGTATAGAGATAGACGGCTGTCTCACCGATGTCGGCGGTGGCGGTGAAGCCGTTGAAGTCATAGTCCAGGTATTTCGCGTACTCGTCCAACAGCTCGTTTTCCACGGCGGCGTTGCCCTCCAGGCCCAGCTGTACCTTGTCGGTGTTGGGGGCGACGGAGGCCGTGCCGTAATAGACGGCGCTCACCCGGCCCCGGGCGTCCCGCTCGACCGCCGCCAGAGTATAGGGGGCCTCGAAGCCCGCCCGGACCAGGGCGGAGCTGGGATACAGGGCGTTGGCCGGGCCGTCCAGCACAGTGAGTCCCTCCTCGGAGACGGCGTAATAGGCGCAGTCCGGCGCGGTCTCGGCATAGAAGCCGTCGATATACAGGCCATAGCCGTGGTCAAAGGTGTAATAGGCATCCACGCCGGCCTGGGTGCCGTAGGTGAAAAGGCCGTCGAAAGCGGTCTTGACGGCCTGCTCCGCCGCCGCGTCGGGGATGTAAAGAACGTTGTCGCTCATGCCCACGGCGTTATACAGGGCCACAGTCGATGTCCGGGGGTCGAACCCGTCGTATTCCACCACGCCGGTGAGGACCACGGCCTTTTTGCCGTTCAGGCCGCTGTCCGCCGCCAGTGCGGTCAGGTTCGCGTAGTTGACGACCGTCACGCCCTCGTAGAGTTCGCCGTCCACGTAGATATCCACGGCGGCGGTATCCCCGCTCACCTCCGCCCGGGGCGCGAAGGCAAGCGTCGTCCCCGCCGGGGACGTATAGCTGGAGGCGGGGGCGCTGTCCGAGGTCTGCCAGAGCCGGAGCTCCGGCGCCTCGCCGCTGGCCAGGGCGCCCGCGCCCAGGCCCAGGCACAGCGCCAGCGCCAGGATGATGCTCAATGTCTTTTTCATAGCTTCTCCTC
>CAZVRP010000076.1:0-8609 GCA_964630255.1 uncultured Oscillospiraceae bacterium
AAACGAGGGCATCGACGAGCTGGTGGACCACGCCCTTCATGTGGCCAAGTACCAGGAGCCGCCCAGGCGCATCGACTTCTGCCGGGATGACAAAAACGGCGGCGCGGTACATAGATGCCTGCACGCCATCATGCACCTCATAGAGGATCACGCCCAGCGCAGCCGTATCCCCGTTCGTTTCGCCGCCGCCAAGCTGGCCGAGGGCGACGAGAGCATCATCCGGGCTCTTGCGCTGGACCGGAATGAGGAGGAGACGCTGGAGCACATCATCCGCCAGATGGAGACGGAGAGCGGCATGGACCGGGCCGCCGCCATCGCGGACATGCGCTTTGCCTTCATCCGGGACGTGTGCGCCCAGACGGTGGTAAAGCCCCGGGAGAGCAAAGAACGGGTCCGCAGCGGCCGCATCGACCGCATTCTGACGGGGAAGTACACCGCCATCCCCTGCTTCATTGCCATCATGGCGCTGGTGTTCTGGCTGACCTTCGATCTCGTGGGCGCTTGGCTCCAGGACCTTTTGGACATGGGAATCGCCGCCCTGGCCGGAGCGGCGGACACGGCCCTGAGCGCCCTGCACGTGGGGAACGCCGTCCACTCCCTGGTCATCGACGGCATCTTCACCGGGGTGGGGAGCGTGCTGAGCTTTCTGCCGGTGATCGTGACGCTGTTTTTCTTCCTGTCCCTCATGGAGGACAGCGGCTACATAGCCCGGGTGGCCTTTGTGATGGATAAGCTGCTGCGGAAGCTGGGCCTGTCCGGCCGGAGCATCGTGCCTATGCTGCTGGGCTTCGGATGCACCGTGCCCGGCATCATGGCCGCCCGCACCCTGCCCTCGGAGCGGGACAGGAAGCTGACCATCCTGCTGACGCCCTTCATGAGCTGCAGCGCCAAGCTGCCTGTCTACGGCTTTTTCACCGCCGCCTTCTTCCCGGCCCACCGGGGGATTATCATGATCGGGCTGTACCTTCTGGGCATCGCCCTGGGCGTCCTGATGGCCTTTCTCATGAAAGGGACCGTTTTCAAGGGCGAGGCGGTGCCTTTCGTGATGGAGCTGCCAAACTACCGCATGCCGGGGGTCAAAAACGTGGGACATCTGCTGTGGGACAAGGCGAAGGATTTTCTCCAGCGGGCGTTCACCATCATATTCGTGGCCACCATCGTCATCTGGTTTTTGCAGACCTTCGATTTCAGGCTGAACGCCGTGGAGGACTCCCAGAGCAGCATGCTGGCGGGGCTGGCCAGTCTGATCGCGCCGGTATTGCGTCCCCTGGGCCTGGGGGACTGGCGCGTCTCCACGGCCCTCATCACAGGCTTTCTCGCCAAGGAAAGCGTGGTCTCCACCCTGTCGGTGCTGTTCGGGACCACCGCCGCGCTGCGGGGAGCCCTGACGCCCTTGGCCGCGGCCAGTCTTCTGGTGTTCTGCCTGCTGTATACTCCCTGCGTGGCGGCCATCGCCTCCGTGAAGCGGGAGCTGGGAGGCGGATGGGCCGTCGGCGTGGCGGCGGGCCAGTGCGCGGTCGCCTGGATCGCCGCGCTGTTCGTGCGGGTGATCGGGCTGCTGCTGGGCTTCGGCTGAGCGGGGCAAGCGCCTTTCGGAGCGCCCCTCCGGACCCGACGCACAAAAAAAGTCCGGCGCTGGGCCGGACTTTTTTGCGTATACATTTTTTCAAGGCTGGAAGTCCTCTATGACGGTGCCGACGCCATTTTCCAGGGCTCTGGCATACACATAGTCTGCCAGAGCCACGTCCAGCACACCCAAGCCGAAGGGACTGTAGATGGACGCCTTGCCGGGCGCACGGGAGGGAATCGCCCCGTCCGCCGCGTCGGCGATGTTGCCGGCCACGAAGTCGGCGCCGCCTGTCCGCTGACAGGCCAGGTGGATGGAGGTGCCCTCCCGGTTCACATGCTCCAGATCGTCCACGATGTTATAGCCGGCCTCGATGATCTCCGGGGCGATGTCCCGCAGGGAGATGCCCAGCACGGTGTGCTCCGGCGTGAACAGGGAGGCATCGTGCACATAGGGGGTCCCGGCGGTGGTGGCGAAAGCCACCAGTCTTGCGGCATGGAACACGTCCGCCAGACAGCCGCACTTTTCATAGGCGAGCCCCTCATAGGGATTGCGGGCGATGAACTCGTCCATGCGCCGGTCGGAAAGGTCGTAGAGATACACCTTCGCCAGCCTGGGAAATTCCGTCCGCAAAAAGCGCAGAATCTGCCCGTTGATGACGCCGCAGCCTATAAGCCCCGCCACAGTTTCGCCGGGGTCGGCGTGCATGCACTTGCCCGCGAGGGCCGCGCTGGCGGCGGTGCGCTGGGCGCTGATGACAGAGCCCTCCAGGATGGCCCGGACCCGGCCGGTCTGCATCTCGTTGAGGAAGATGGCGGCGGAGGCCCGCTCCACCCCGCGCCGGATGTTGCCGGGGAAGGAGGACACCCACTTCATGCCCGCCACGCCGTACTCGCCGCCCAGATAGGCCGGCAGGCCGATGATCCGGTCGGTATCGTTGCCGGGGAAGCGCAGAAAAACGGAGTGGGGCAGGGAGGACTGCCCCTGGTGGTGGAGCAGATACGCCCGCCTGACGATCTCGATGACATCCTTTTCGCGGCCCGTCAGCACGCCCTTCACCTGGGCGTTTGAGAGCACCAGCACATTTTTGTCCATCGCCTGTTTCTCTCCCATCAGTTGAAATATTTGCTGTAAAGGTTATTGTAGTATCGGTCGCCCCGGTCATGGGAGACCATGACGATCTTTTTGTTCTGCAGGCCGTGGGTCCGCGCATACTTGCGCGCTCCGGCCACCACACAGCCGGAGGAGCCGCCCAAAAACAGCTGCTCCTGCCGGAGCATATCACGCAGCGCCTGGATGGAGCTGGGCTCGTCGATGACGATGTAGTCGTCAAACGCCGCCCGCCTGACGTTGTCGCTGCGGATGCTGGAGCCGATGCCGGTCAGGTGCTTGACGGCCTTGGTGTCGGGGTCGAATATCTTGGAGCCCTCCAGATCTACCGCCACCACCTTGACGCCGCCGCCGTATTTTTCCATGGCTTGGGAGATGCCGGCAATGGTGCCGCCGCTGGAGATGGCCACGAACACATAGTCCGCGTCCGGCAGCTGCCGGACGATCTCCCTGCCTATCGTCTCCCGGTACGCCTCGATCACCAGGGGATTGCCGTACTGATTGAACCAGTACACGTCGTCCCGGCCCTCGATATACGTCCGCACGGTATTCAGCCGGGCCTTCAAGTAGCTGCCATTCTCGTCTGCCTGGGTGATCTTGACGGTCCTTGCGCCGAAGGAGCGGATGAGAAATTCGTTGAGGCCGGAGATGGACTCGTCGATCATGATGGTGATCTTCAGACCCATCCGGGCGCCCACGGCCGCCAGGGCCACGCCCATGTTGCCCGAGGAGCTCTCCACGATCTCCGTGTCCCGGGTGATGACGCCGTCCCCCAGGAGCTTGTCCAATACATAAATGGCGCATCGGTCCTTGGCGCTGCCGTAAAGGTTGGCGCCCTCCAGCTTGATATAGGCGTCGTTCCCGGCAAAGCTGCCGAGCTTTACCAGCGGGGTGGTGACTTTGAAATCCTCCAGCATATCCTTTGTCCTTTCCGGCGTTTCTGGTGTTTCCGTCAGTTAGACGGGCTTGGAGGCGTTTCGTTACAAAAAATCTCAAAAAAATAATATTCGGGTTTGTTTCGCTTGCGCGCAAAGGATTGGGGCCCGCCGCAAAACTCGCGTTTTGCGGCGGACCCCTTTATATGTGTTATATGTGTGCTGCCTGCGTCGCTATGGACGGGCCGGGGGCGTCACGCGCCGGCGAGGGGCGTGAAGCCCACGGCTTCAAACACCGCGCCGGCCTCGTCGCCGGTCAGGTAATCCAGGAACGCCTGGGCCTCCGCCTGATGCTCCGTTCCGTTCAGAACGGCGGCGGGGTAGATGACCTGGCCGCACATATCCGCCGTGGCGGTGTCCACCACGGTGAGGCCCGCGGAATAGGCGTCGGTCTGGTAGATGACGCCGCAGTCCACCGTGGCCTCGCCCACCTGGGTGGTGACCTCCTTGACGTTGGAGCCGTAGGTGATGCACCCGGCGGCGGCCAGATCTTCCTCGCTCAGATCATAATAAGCCAGGATCTTCTGGGTGTACTGGCCCACGGGCACATCCTCGTTGCCCATGGCCATGAACACGTCCTCGGCTTTCAGCAGCTCCGCCAGGCCGTCAAAGCTCTCTATGCCCTTGGGGTTCCCTTCCGGCACGGCCAGAGCCACCTTGTTCTCCAAAAGGTCGATGCGGGTGCCCTGCATGACGAAGTCCAGTCCGTCGGTGTTGCCGCCGTCGGCGTCCAGGGAGCCGTCCAGCTGATTCATCTGCTTCGGGGCGGCGGAGATGAACAGGTCGCACACCGCGCCCTCCTCGATCTGGGTCTTCAGCGTGCCGGAGGAGTCGAAGTTGAACACCAGCTCCACGTTGGGCGCCACGGTTTTATACAGCTCTGCGATTTCCTCCAGCGTCTCGGTCATGGACGCCGCGGCGAAGACTGTCAGCTCCACGGCCTCCGCTTCGTCGGCAGGTTCTTCTTCAGCGGCAGGTTCTTCTTCAGCGGCGGTTTCTGTCTCGGCGGCAGGCTCCGTCTCGGCGGCGGTCTCCGTCTCGGCGGCGGTCTCTGTCTCGGTCTGTCCGCCGCCGCAGGCGCACAGGCACAATGTCAGGCACAGAGCCAAAATGAGCGCGATGGTCTTTTTCATGGTTTTTCCTCCTGATAAAAATAGTCCGTCTTCTTCAAGACGGACAACGAAAAACCGTGCGGGCCCATCACCCCGGCGCAGCGCTCATGATCCGTCTCCTTTTCAATAAGGAAGGTCGCCCCGTTTCCAAAACGGCCCTGGACCGGAGACAAAGCCCCGGAGCGGCCCCAATCCCATAGCAAAGCCTTAGGCAGAGGGGCTCGAAGACGCCATAAATATATCAAAACATAGAGAGCTTGTCAAGTCGCCCCGGGCCTGGGCGCGATATTGGGCGCGGGGGCGTCGGCGGGCGTCATATAAAACGGCTAAAACGGCGCGGCATCCTAGGAGGCCGCGTTTTCATTTGGCGCGGTCTTTTTCATGCCCCATCTGCGCAGCGGGCGCTCAAAGCCGTATGTCACGGCGGCGGCCAGGACCAGGGCCGCGCCGAAGCACAGGAGGGTATACCGCGTCTGCCAGGGCTGTTCGCCAGCCTGATTGGGCAGCGGGTCGGCGTAGGCGGGGATGTGCCAGTCCTTCAGCCGGCAGGCCAGGAACTGGTGCCATATATAGTAGTTGTAGGAGATGAGCGACAAAAACCGTGTGACGGGATTGCCCAGGACCCTGGCGAGTCCGGGGGGCGCAAGGCATCCGCACACCAGAAAGCCGCCGCTCAAAATGGCCATAGGCAGCCGCCAGACCAGCTGGCCCAGCCGGATGGCCTCGTAGTCGCCCACCGGCTGGATATACAGCACCCACAGCATCCCGCCCATGCAGACCAGCATCCCCGCCGGGGCCAGCCGCCGCCGGCAGGCGGGGGAGGGCCTCCCCTCGGCGTCCAGCCGGGCGTATATGGCCGCCGCCAGCATGCCGCATGCGTACAGATCCAGCATACAGGGCAGCTGGTTGATAAGGATGGTGGTGTCGCTCTGCGTGGATACCCAGGCGCGGATGGCGCAGGCCAGAAGAATCATCGCGCCGCAGGTGGCCGCCGGCCGGCGGATATAATACTGGACGATCAGCGGCCACAGGACATAAAACTGCGCCTCCACCGCCAGCGTCCATAGGACCACCGGCAGGGACGTGGCCACATACGTATCATAAAAGAAGGTTTGGGTGAATGTCAGGTGGGTCACCAGGTCCTTGACCATGGCCCCGGCGGTGGGATAATGCCCCCCGGGGATGGCATAGCCGAACATGACCGTCAGGATAGCCAGCAGATAGGACGGCACAATCCGCCAGAAGCGCCGGCGGTAAAATTCCCCCGCCGGCGGCATGGGCTGTCCGGCCAGCCTCCGCCGGGCATAGGGCAGGGCCAGCAAAAAGCCGGACAGCGCCAGCGTCGCGTCCACCATCATATAGCCGTGGCGGATGACGCCTTGCAAGTTGACATAATGCCCAAAAACGGAGAAACTGGGGTCCAGCCAGCTCTGCTGCCAGAAGTGATACCAGGCCACGATGAAGATAGCGGTCACCCTAAGGACGTCCGCCGCGGCCAGCCGTTTCTCCTCCCGGGCCATGGTCAGGGGGCCTCCGGCGCGGGGGAGGGCTTCTTCGCCGGCTCCGGCGGCAGGATGGCGGGGCGGTCCTCCGTTTTCACGGCCACGCACCGGCAGATGGGCGTTCCCTGCTCATGGAACCGCGTCTCATAGTTGGTCATGACGCCGGTCACGCCGTTCGCGTGCAGGTCCCGGGTCACCTCTCCCAGCTCATAGCCCAGGGCGGCGAACTGCTCCAGGGACCAGTCAAAGAGCCATTGCTGGTCGGTCTTATACTCAATCCGGCCGCCCACGGGGAGGATATCCCAGTACATGGCCAGGAATTTTGGGGCGGTCAGGCGGTGTTTGGCCTCCTTGTTCCGGGGCCAGGGGTCGGGGAAGTTGATGTATATGACGGAGACCTCGCCGGGGGCGAAGATATCCGGGATATTTACCGCGTCCGTATCGATGAACCGGACGTTGGGTATCCCCTCGGCGCAGACCCGCTCCATGGCGGTGACCATGGCGTTAGGGACCTTCTCCAGCGCCGCGATGAGGACCTGGGGGTCCCGCTGGGCCATTCCGGCGGTGAACTGCCCCTTGCCGCAGCCCATCTCCGCCCGGACCTCCGTGCATCCGGGCAGCAGGGAGGCCCACCGGCCCTTCATCTCCCGCGGCTCGAATATCTGCACCGCCGCGCATCGCTCCATGCGCGGAATCAGATTTTTTTTGTTGCGCATTCTCATTTTTTGCGTCCTCCGGCATGATCCTTGTCCGGTCCGGCGGACCGGTGTGTGTTGTGTATTATAACATGCCGGCGCGATCTCGCACAATACAAATCGTCGCGGAAAGCCCGGGAGCGGGCCTGCGCGTCTCAAAAATTTTTTCGGCGCTTTTTCAATCCGATATTGATTTTTGGCCGGGCAGGCGGTATAATCAGCTTTGTATATAAAATATTATAGATATCATATTTCACAAAATAATTGCCAGACATTCATTTTTGGATTTGCGGGCCGTCTGCGGCCCGAAAAGCCCGGAGCGGACGGACACGCGGGAGGAGCGGCCCCGCGGAAAACGGGGGAACGGGATATGACGGACAAGGAGTTCCGGCGTTTGAGCCGGGCTGACCTGATCGAGATAATTTACGAGCTGCAAAGATCGGAAAAGGCTTTGCAGCAGGAAAATGAAGCGCTCCGGCGGCAGCTGGAGGATCGCCGGATAGCGATCGAGGAATCCGGCTCTCTGGCGGAGGTGCTGGCGAAGCTGAACGGTCTGTTTGAGGCGGCCCAGGCCACGGCGGACGAATACCGGGAGGAGGCCGAGCGGCAGCTGGAGGAGGCCCGGCGCGTTCGGGCCGCAGCGGACGGCCTCGGGGACGGAGACGGGCGTCCGGCGCTCCGGAGGGATGAGCAAAAGGAGCGGAGCCCCCGGCGGCAGGACGGAGACGACCTGGATCTGGACGCGCTTATCCGTTCCATAAAGGAAGACCGTTATGACGACGACAGCAACGGCTAAGCGGCAAAGGCGCGTACCCATCCCCACGGAGGAGCAGGTGCTTTCCGAGCGCCGCCGTCTCCGGCGCGGGAAGCAGTTCCGGAGCGTCCTTGGCAGCACGGTGGCCATCCTGCTGGTGGTCGCGGCGGTGGCGGTGCTTTTGGTGACGCTGTTCCTGCCGGTCCTGCAGGTATCCGGCAGCAGCATGGAGCCGACCCTGGAGGACGGCGATGTAATCGTGCTGATAAAGACGTCGAATTTTGAGACGGGCGACCTGTGCGCGGTCCGGGTGGCGGGCAACGTGCTGCTAAAGCGCATGATCGCCGGCCCGGGCGACTGGGTGAACATAGATAACGACGGCAACGTATATGTGAATGGGGAGCTGCTGGAGGAGCCTTATGTGACGGACAAGGCGCTGGGCATATCCGACCAGACATATCCTTGCCAGGTCCCCGACAACAGCATTTTTGTCATGGGCGACCACCGGAGCGTGTCGGTGGACAGCCGTTCGAGCGAGGTCGGCTGCATCCCATACGAGCAGGTGATCGGCCGGGTGGTCATACGTATATGGCCGCTCAGCGGGTTGTCCTTGGTATCATGAGAGGCAAGACGTGCGGAACACAGTAGGAGTTTACATAAAAAAGAGGCGGAGGGACCGGCGCAGACACCGAAAGGCCGCGGCGGTGCTGGTCAGCCTGTCCCTGATCGTGGCGGTCGGGACCGGCTGGGCGCTGCATATCGAAGGCGAGAGCCAGACGGGGTCGGTTTACTGCGGGCAGGAAGAGCACCAGCACGATGAGACCTGCGTGGAAAAGACGCTGATTTGCGGCTATGACACGGCGGAGACCGCCGCGTCGGGCCACACCCACACCGATGACTGCTATGAGACGCTGAACGTCCTTACCTGTACGGA
>CAZVRP010000077.1:0-8400 GCA_964630255.1 uncultured Oscillospiraceae bacterium
TTAACTTTTCGGACCGCTGGGGACGAGACGCACAGAGGAAAAGGCGATGTCCGTTTGACAAGAACATGCCTGAGAAAGTGCCGGACTATGAGGGCCGCCAGCCGCCCTGTCTTATTTTTTATATGGCCGGCGCATAAAGCTCTCGTCCCGCGGGCGGTAGCCGTGCCACATCTCTCCCAGCGCGTCAATGGGGAGGCCCTTGCGCTGCATATCCTGCCAGCCCGCGTCATACACGGCCCGCAGCAGCGGCACCATGGAGAGGCCGACCTCCGTCAGACGGTATTCCGTCCGGGGCGGTGTTTCCGGGATGACGGTGCGGTAAATGAGGCCGTCGGACTCCATGGCCCTTAAATTTTCCGCCAGTACCTTGTGGCTGATGGGAAGCTGATTGGCGAAGTCGGAGAAATTAGTCTTTCCCTCGTCGAAGATCATGGCCATGAGGATGAATGGCTTCCAGCGGCTGAAGAGGATCCGCATCATGTGATTATAGGGATCGCGGGTTATGTCAAAATCCTGATCGTTCATCTCCATCATATAGCCTCCGTAACAGAAACAGTGTAGCACAAAAAACAGGTTACCTCAAGGTAAGATTCTTACCTGAATGTGCGTTCTTGCGCGAAATCAGGCGCAATGCTACTATAATAGCAGAGCTTGTAAAATCTTCAAAAAGGAGCTGCTGGCACAATGAAATATCCCTACATGTTCGCCCCCATCACCATCAAGGGCGTAACATTCAAAAACCGCGTCGTGGCCGCGCCCATGACTACCGACCGCACCGTGTTTCCCGGCGGAACACCCACGCCGGAGTGCATCAACGGATACGAGGTTCGCGCCCGGGGCGGTGTGAGCGCGGTGACCATCACTGAGTCCTTCATCGACGAGGACCGCTCCGCCCGTCATGACCACTCCATTGATTTTTACACTCCCAATAAGAGCGTGTATCATCAGGAGGCCCTGTTCGTTCTGGCCGAGGCCATCACCCGCCACGGGGCGGTGGCGTCCGTGGAATTCAACCACATCGGCGCGATCAATCACCCGTCTACCATCAAGGACGGGAAGAACCCCTTCGGCCCCTCCGCCTATGTCCGGGAGGACGGCGTTCAGGTGGAGGAAATGACCGTGGAGGATATGCGGGAGGTGGCGGATCATTTTGCTCAGGCCTGTCTCGGCGCAAAGCTGGCGGGCTTCCAGATGGTCATGCTCCACGGCGGTCACGGCTGGCTGCTGGGGCAGTATGTCTCGCCGCTGACGAACCACCGCACAGATGAGTACGGCGGCAGCATGGAAAACCGGGCGCGGTTCCCCATCATGGTGCTTGACCGCATCCACGAGGTGTGCGGGGACGATCTTCTTATCGAGTACCGCATGTCCGGCGCGGAGCGCGTTCCAGGCGGGCTGGAACTTTCCGAAGCGGTGGAATTTGCGAAGCTCATTCAGGATAAGGTTGACATCATCCATGTCACCAGCGGCCTGTATCACAACCATGTGGCGTCCAAGGCGTTTTCATCCATCTATCACCCCCACGGCTGCAATCTGGATCTGGCGGAGGCCATCAAAAAGGCGGTACATGTTCCCGTTACCGCCGTGGGCGGTTTCAACAGTCCGGAGCAAATCGAAGAAGCCATTGCTTCCGGTAAGTGCGATTTTGTAGCGCTAGGTCGCCAAATGCTGGCCGATCCCGATTTCGTCAACAAGGTCGCCAAAGGCAAAGAGGATGAGATCATGCCCTGTCTGCGGTGCTCCTGCTTCAATCCTCTCGCCTCAGACCCCAATGAGCGTGTCCAGGTCGTACCCTTTGAGTGTACGGTGAATCCGACTTCCATGCGCCAACTCCGCGTCGAGTGGTCGCCAAGGGTGAAGGAACCCGGTCAGAAGGTTTTGGTTGTGGGCGGCGGTCCCGGCGGTATGTACGCGGCGCTGACCGCTGCGGAGCGGGGACATCGCGTAACACTCATGGATAACCGTGAAAAGCTGGGCGGCACGCTTTGGTATACCTCCTACGACTGCCATAAGGACGATATGCGTAAGTTCCGCGATCATTTGGCAAACCGCGTCTATCGTGCAGGTGTTGATGTTCAGCTCGGCATCGCCGTAACAAAGGAGACAATTGAGCAGTTTAATCCCGACGCGGTGATCCTCGCCATCGGCGGACGGCCTGTGGCGCCCCGCATCCCTGGCCTGCATGAAAACGCCAAATACGCCCTGAGCGCCTATACCGAGGCCCCCGGCAAGAACGTGGTCATGATCGGCGGCGGACTGGTGGGCGTGGAGGTATCCATGCACCTAGGCGATACCGGCCATAATGTGACGGTGCTGGAAATGCTGGACGACTACTGCCGGGACGCCCTGCCCAGCCATAAGGAGGCCATATCCCTTATGAAGCCCGAGAGCATGAGCATCCGCTGCTCCACCCGTGTCACGGAGGTCACGGACAAGGGCGTGAAGGCTATCGATCCGGACGGCAGGGAGGTATTCTACGAGGCGGACAATATCTATTATGCTCTGGGCTTCCGGTCGCCGGACGATGAGCTTGCGGAGCTTCGCGGTGTCTGTCCCCGGACGGCGGTCATAGGCGACTGCAAAAAACCTGCCCGTATTTTGCAGGCCACCCGCGACGGCATGTTCGCCGCTATGGATATTGTGTGAGAGGAAATAGCGCTGTTCCAACAAGCGGCCCGGACTTTTGCAAGCCCGGGTCGTTTATGCTGGTTGGCGTTCATGAGCTTCATACTATCGGGCCAAAAAGCTGGAAGATGCAATAAAAGACTTGGACCACTAGGCGGAGAGCGCAGACGAGCTATTTTTTTCGGCGGATGTCCTCCAGCTCCTTGACCAGCAGCGCCACCGTGCAGCACAGGGCGACAGAGGCCAGGATGCGGCTGATGAGCGCGCCGCCGGTATAGGACCAGATGGTCACAAGGACTGCGGCGGCCACCAGCAGCGCGTCGGAAAGTATCCGTAATCTGTCCTGTTTCACGGGATTGCCTCCAGACTTTGTATCAGAGCTTCGGCGCATTTCAGGCCGTCCACCGCCGCGCTCATGATGCCGCCGGCCC
The DNA here is from genome assembly GCA_964630255.1 of uncultured Oscillospiraceae bacterium. Lineage (GTDB taxonomy): Bacteria > Bacillota > Clostridia > Oscillospirales > Oscillospiraceae > CAJOIG01. The sequence goes on from CAZVRP010000077.1 coordinate 3,057, forward strand.
AGCCGGCTCCTTCGCCGCAGGGGAACAGGCCCGCCAGGGCGGGGGACTGGAGGGTCAGCGGGTCCCGCAGTATGCGTACCGGGCTGGAGGAACGGGTCTCCGGGCCGGTGAGAATCCCGTCCGCCGCGGCGAAGCCCCGGAGCTTCCGATCAAAGACCGGCAGGGCCACAGCCAGGGTGTCGGAGATGACGGAGGGGAGAATATTATGTAAATCAATTGCCGTGACGCCGGGCTCATAGGAGGGCCGCACCCGGCCAAAGCGCGAGGCCCCACCGGCGAGAAAGCTGCCCACGGTCTGGGCCGGGGCGCGATAGCCGCCCCCAGCGGCTTGGAAGGCCGTCCGCTCCAACTCCCGCTGCCATTCCATGCCTCCCAGAATACCCGGGAAGGGAAAGTCCTCCGGGGCAACAGCGGCCAGCAAAGCGGCATTCGAGTTAACATAATTTCTTTTGCTCGGGCTGGCCCCATTGGTGCAGACCATCCCCGGCTCGCTGGCGGCGGGGACCACCTGGCCTCCCGGGCACATGCAAAAGGTATAGCACCTCCGGCCGTTGGGAAGTTCCGTCGCCAGGGTATAATCTGCGGGCGGCAACGCCGGGTGTCCTGCGAAGGGACCGTATTGGGCGGCGTCTGTGTCCGATTGCAGATGCTCAATGCGCACCCCCATGGCAAAGGGCTTCGGCACCATGGGAATAAGTTTACATAAAAATTCAAATGTGTCCCGTGCGCTGTGACCGCAGGCCAATATGAGCCGGGAGCAGGGGACAGGGCCGCTCTCTGTTACCGCGCCGGTCAGGCGGCCGCCTGCCGTCTCCAGGGCCGTCAGGCGGGTGGAGAAGCGGACCTCGCCGCCCAGCGCCATGACACGCTCGCGGATATTGGCGCAGACGCCAGGGAGCAGATCGGTACCGATGTGGGGCTTTGCGTCAATGGTTATGTCAACCGGCGCTCCGGCGGATACCAGCTGCTCCAGCACCCAGGGGATGCGCTTATCCTTCACGCCGGTGGTGAGTTTGCCGTCGGAAAAGGCCCCGGCGCCGCCCTCCCCGAACTGGATGTTGCACTGAGGGTCTAAGACGCCTTCCTTTCGCAGCCGTTCCACTCTGGCGGTCCTGGCGGCGACATCGAGGCCGCGTTCCAGCACGATAGGCCGCAGACCCGCCATGGACAGGGCCAGGGCCGCGAACATGCCCGCCGGGCCGAAGCCCACTACCAGGGGCCGCACATCCGGCACGCGGGCGGGGACAGGCGGGGCATAACTGCCCACGGGAGCCGGGGCCGCGTCCCGGCGCAGGGCCAGGGCCGACGCTTCATCACGAACGGTCACGTCCAGGGTATAGACGAAATGTACATCTCTCTTGCGCCGGGCATCGATGGCCCGTCGGACGATCTTCATCTCCGACACCCTTGTCCTCAGCGCCCGCTCGGCCTTGTCCCGCAAAAGCGCCTCAGGCTCGTCCAGCCCCAGAGGGATGTTTCGCAGCCGTATCATGACACTGCCTCCAAGAGTCCCCCGGCGGCCAGGCCGGCCAGACGGCCGCTGGACCAGGCCCACTGGAGATTGAAGCCCCCGCAGTCCCCGTCGATGTCCAGTACCTCGCCGCAGGCATACAGCCCCGGCACCAGGCGGCTGGCCATGGTATTCGGGTCAAAACCGGCGGTCTCCACACCCCCGGCGGTGACCTGGGCGTCGTCAAAGCCAAGGGTGCCGGTGAGGGGCAGTTCATAACGGGTAAGGGCGGCGGCGATCTGGGCCAGAGCCGCGTCCGAGAGGGTCCACAGCCGGGCCTCCATGGGTATCTGTGCCCGGCGGAGGATGGTCCGGGATATAGAATTATGTAAAGCGCCGCTCAGGATATTTTCCGCTCTGTAATCAGGAAATAGGGAGCGCTTTTCAGTCATGTACTTAATTATGTGAACTTCGTCCAGCTCCGGCAGAAGACGCAGGCATACTATACAGCCATTCCCTGCCCGGGCGGCGGTGCGGGAGACGTCATATACGCCGGGGCCGGTGAGGCCGTAATCGGTAAACTGAACCTCGCCTGCGGCCTGGGCCAGAACGGCCCCGTTACGTTCCAACGTGAGCCGGGCCTGGGTGCGCACGCCCCTCATAGGCCTGGTCCAGGCGTTTTCAGTCTTCAGCTGCACCAGGGAGGGGGTGAGCTCTGTGGCTGTGTGGCCGAAGCTCTGGAGAAGTTCGTATCCGGACCGGACGCCGCCGACGCGGGCCCCGGCGGCCCCGCCGCAGGCAACGATGAGCCGGTCACAGAAAAAGGTCTCTCCCAGGGGACTGGTGAGGATGAATTTATTCCCTGATTTTGTGGCCCGGGCGATGGGCAGGGCGCACCTGATCTGTCCGCCCCTGGCCTCCAGGGCCAGGCGGAGCACGTCCACCACGCTGCCGGCCGTGTCGGAAATGGGATAGACTCGGCCGCTGTCCTCCGTGCGGGCGATAAGGCCCAGGTCCTGAAACCAGGCCAGAGCCGCCTCCGGGCCGAAAGCCCTCAGGGCGGGCTGGACAAAGCCGGGGTCCCGGCCGTGGTAGTGATCCGGAGCGGCGTGACGGTTGGTCAAATTGCAGCGGCCATTGCCGGTGGCCAAGAGCTTCCGGCCTACCCGGTTCTGCCGCTCGAACACGGTGACGGTATTTTCCAGGCTCTCCAGGGCGGTCAGCGCTGCCGCCAGGCCGGAGGCCCCGCCGCCGATGACGGCGATATCCATGCCAAGGCACCTCCCATACAGGATGAAAAGCGGACGAAAGGATGCCCTTCGTCCGCTCGAAAGTCTTATCGTTTTCCGTAATAGGCGTCGATCTGCTGCTGCTCGTCGTTGACGAGCCAGCGGGTATGGTAGACCAGCCGGTCACTATAATACCCCATGGCCAGACGGCGGACGAATTGGCGGGGATCGTTCACAAAATCGGAGATCTTCTCCCCTCGAACCATATTTTTGGCCTCGGCGATGATGCGATCTTCCGTTGTTCTGGGCCGCATGGCGTCCACCTCCTGCGCGGTCTATGATAGCACAGCTGAGGGTGTATTGTCAACGAAAAGCCCTGCAGTGTACGAGCGATAAAATCGTTGGCACGGGGACTCCGTCTCAGTCAGATGTCCAGCGCGGCGTGATAGCCCTGATAGACGGTGTGGGTGATGGTGTCGGGCTTGACGCAGTTGCCGATGGAGAAGAACTGTGGCGCGGAGCCGCGAAGCTCCTCCACCACGGCGGTGTTGGGTTTCAGCCCCAGACCGCAGAGAATGCTGTCGCCGGTGATCTCCACCGTGCCGCCCTCGGGGGTGGAACAGGTCACCACGCTGCCGTTGACGCTCTGGCAGGTGCAGTCCGTGTGGATGGATACGTTATACTTTGCCATCTCGGCCATCAGCAGCGGGCGGTAGCGCACGTTGGCGTCGGGGCACAGCTGGCTTCGCATTTCCACGATGTGCACATTCTTGCCCTCTCGGGCCAGGCACACAGCCATCTCGCAGCCCACCAGGCCGCCGCCCAGGACGATGCAGGTCTGGCCGATCCTGTCCTTGTTGAGGTGATAATCCTCCGCCGGGAACATGATGGGGGACTCCCGCAAGCCGGTGATGGGCGGGATCAGCGGCTCGGAGCCCGCCGCTACGATCAGGGCGTCGGGGGCTTCCTTTTCCACATACGCCCGGTCCACCCGGGTGTTCAGACGGATCTCCACACCCTCCTTTTCACACAGGTGACGGTAGGTCTCTCCCAGCAGATACATATCGTACTTAAAGGGGATAGCCGCCTCGCCGATCAGAAGACCGCCGGTCTTGTCCGTGGCCTCGCAGAGGGTGACGGTGTGGCCCCGCCGCGCCGCAGTATAGGCGGCGTACAGTCCGCCGGGGCCACCGCCCACCACCATGACCTTCTTGGGGTCAGGGGATTTTTGCAGTTCTCCGAAGCCCTCGGTCTCCCGGCCAATGAGAGGATTGACGGTGCAGCGGCGGGTGAAGGTGGAGGCCCGCTCCGCCATGCAGGTGAAGCACCGCAGACAGTGGACGATCTCGTCGTCCCGGTTGGACATGACCTTATTGGGCAGTTGATTGTCCGCCAGCAGCTGCCGGGCCATATACACGATGTCCGCCTTGCCGGAAGCGATGATTTCCTCCATCATGGCCGGGTCGCTCAAGCCGCCGATGGTGGCCACGGGCTTGGACACGTGCTTTTTGATCTCCTCGGCCAGGTACACGTTGCGCCCATGCTCCTCAAACCAGGAGGGGTGGGTGATGCCGAAGGTTTTCTGATAAGTACCGGCGGAAACGTGTATTATGTCAACTAAATCCTCCACCGCCTTGGCGATACGCACGCCCTCGTCCAGGTGATAACCGCCCTCCACGAATTCATCGCCGCTCATGCGGAACTCGATGGGGAAGAAGGGGCCCACGGCCTCGCGGACCGCGGTGAGGACCTCCCGGGCAAAACGGACGCGATTTTCCAGCGGGCCGCCGTATTCATCCGTGCGGTGGTTGAACAGGGGGGACAAAAACTGGTTGATGAGCCAGCCGTGGCCGCCGTGGATCATAAGCATCTCAAACCCGGCCCGCTTTGCCAGCGCGGCGGTAGTTCCGTATGCCTGAACGATCTCGTCGATCATGACCTTGGTAAGCTCTTTGACCTCCACGCCGTCGTCCCGGACGGTGGCGGAGGGGCCCCACTGGGCCATAGACGCCTTCTTATCCTTGTCCGCCAGATAGGTCCCGGCGAACTGGCCGGAGTGGGACAGCTCCAGAGAGGGCACTGCCCCGTGACGCTTGATGGCGTCGGCGGTATAGGTGAAGCTGGGCAGGCTCTCGGGGACGGACAGGTCCAGACGGAAGGCATGGCTGCCGTCCGAGGGATGGACCATGCACTCTGAGACCGTCACCGCCGCCGCTCCGCCGTAGGCGCGCAGCTCATAGAATTTCAGCGACCGGGGGCCGATGCAGCCGTCCGCCGTGATGTCCGTTCCGCCCATGGGGGAGGAGAACATCCGGTTGCGGAACACAGTCTTTCCGATGGTGATCGGCGAGCACAGATGGGGATATTTGTATTCCATTTCTGTTTCCTTCTTTCCTCGTTAATAAATGCACTATGGTTTTTCCTTGATAATATGTTAGCACAGAACGATTCCCGAAAGGTACCAACGGTCGGTTTACGTGCATCAACAAATCGTTGAGACTATCGACAGATCGACAGTCCCTATAGGCTAAATGCGGATTTGAAAATCTCCAAAGTCAAAGCCCGTTTCCTTGTTTGAGTTTTCCGGCTTTGTCTAATTGCTCAAATCCAATACCACCAACGCCATTGAGGGATTCAACCGCCAGCTCAGAAAAGTGACCAAGGC